>CANRLX010000005.1 GCA_947631615.1 uncultured Acetatifactor sp. | reverse complement strand
AATATTTCCACATGATCGGCATAAAACAGATCATCGTCATCTAAGAAATTCAGATATTTTCCATGAGACATGGACATGGCCAGATTACCCGCTTTGGAGCGTCCCACTTTTATTCCGGTTGCATGATAAAGCAAATGAAGATCTGAAAATTCCGATTCTATCATTTGCTGAGAAACCGGAGGACCATCCTCTACGATCACGACTTCAATATTGCGATAGGTTTGTTTCCGAATGGACTGCAAGGTTTCCCGAAGAACGGCGGGGCGCCCACAGGTGCGGACAATAATGGAAACAAGAGGTGTTTCTGACGGCAAAAAATTTTCATAAAAAGCGCCGTCGCGAATCAAACTATAATCCCATCCATAAAAGCTTCCAACCGTAGCCCTGTTCCTTTTATACTTTTTCCCAGCCCAGAAATGTGGTATGAGCTTAAAGTGTTTCCAATACTGAGTTAATAATTGTTTTTTGGCGCCGGGAAAAGCGGACGGACGCCGCATAAGGTTCCAAAAATAAAGATGCCCCTTCAAAATGACCTTTTTCCCGCCAAATCGATAGCGCAGCAATAAATTATTGATTATACTGAAAATATGCTGCGTTGGCTTTACTTCACCTGCTGATTCATAAGAATGGTGGATGATCTTGACCCTCGGTGCATATTTCAAAATATATCCTGCTGTGCGAATCCGCCAGCTGAGATCCACATCCTCCGCATACATAAAAATTTTTTCGTCAAATCCATCTACCGCTTGAAAAACATCTCGTTTAACTGCAAATGCCGCTCCACTTGCCCAGGATGTTTCTCCCGTCAAAATATCGTACATTTTGGGATGCTCGTATGGAAACTGACGAAACTCCCATAGGGCCGCTTCGGAGACGGAATCCTGTATTTCTTTCGCTAACTCTGCAAAGGTGTCGGGAAAAACTTCCGTGTCAATATTTAAAAAACAGACGACATCGGATTTCCCCTTGGAGAACCCTATATTGTTAGCTTTTCCAAATCCCCAGTTGTTTTTTTCCTCAAGGATTTCAAAGCACCCAAAGCTAGTTTCATGTTTCTTCTGAAAGGCATGTAAAAGTTGTACCGTGTTGTCTGTGGAAGCATTATCCACCACATAAATGTGGAGCTTTTTTAAATCAAAATCCGCCTTTAATAAAGATTGAAAGCATAAATCAACCCATTTGGATGAATTGTAGGACACGTACACAATATCAAACATAGCGTTTCTCCCAAGGTAAACTAACTTATTTTTCCAGACGTTCGATATAACTTTTCAATTCTCCAATATCCTTTTCCAGATGATCGACATAGCTTTTTTGTTCTCCAATATCCGCCTCCAGGTGAGTGATATAGCTTTTTTGTTTTTCAATATCCTTTTCCAGATGGTCAATATAGTTTTTTTGATCGTCAATTTCGGATAGAAGATGGGATATTTCCTGTTTCTGCTCCGCAATGGAAGCTTCCTGGCGGGCCTGAAATTGTTCCGCCTCTACTTTTACGGAAACCACCTGACCCTCCAGTGTGTGAACGGTTCGATATAAAAAATAGTACATTTCATCATCAAACTGCGTGAAATTGTCCGTATCTATTTGTCTATCTACTGAACCATCCGAACACACCGCCACCACATATCGGCTGGAGAGAAGTCCCTTTTGAACATAAGAGACGGAGAGCTCTTTTCCCTCCTCTGTTAAAAAATAACCCGTATCCGGAAACTGGACAAAAAACCTTACATTTTTAAAATAGGAAGCCAAAAAAGCTTTATATTCTTCTGTGTAAAACTCTTTGACATGATAAGCATTATTCCCTCCCACAAGATCCGTGTACACGGACTTGTTGGGAGTAGACATTATGAGTAAACCGTTCGGCTTTAATACTCTGCGTATTTCAGATAAAAAAGCCTTTTGGCAGATTTCATCTACATGCTCTATGGTCTCAAAGGAAATAACAACATCAAAAGAATGGTCTTCAAAGGGTAATGCCGAGACGCTTCCCTGTACAAAAGTTAATTGGCTGCTGCCGTATTTCTGTTCTGCTGCCGTCAAAGTATCCGGATCGATATCAAGTCCAATTACATTTTGGGCGTGGGCAGAGAGCAGACTACTCCCATATCCCTCACCACAGGCTGCATCCAGTACCGTTTTCCCTTGAACCCAACTACAGGCAAAGTGATACCGTTGATAGTGTTCAATGGCTATTTCTCCCTTACATTCTTCTGGTAAAAATCTTTCCCCTGTATAGTTCATGATTTTTTGACTCCTGTCATACAATTTTCACATTTTTACATGGATAAATATTATGTTGGACTTTGGCCGGTATCTCAATATAGGAGGAATTGTAACCCGGATTAATGATTTCCAACTGCATAACCCCATGCAGCCATGTAAGCATTACATGATTTGTCTGAGTTCCCTGTGCAACAGCAGCAGATATCAAATAGGTTCCTCTCATGACACGAGGAAGCGTAAAGGAAAAAATCACTTCAATTGTCTGATCCGCCAACCCCCGTATCACTTTATCTGCATTGATAAAATTATTAAAATCATATAAGGGGATACCCTTATTGTTTTCTGCTACTACACCAAAAATCAGATCATCCATGTCCTCAAAAAGGCGGACCACAACATGAAACGAATAGCTGTGCTCTACCTCCAGGCAAGTCACCTGACGATTGTCTTTATCCATGACAAAAACCGACTGGATCTGCAGATTGGAGGATTCAATGGCAGAATTTCTGCTATTGACAGATGGAAAGGTGACCAGCCGGTCTATCTGATTTCCCACTAGATACTGACTGTCTGCGTGATTGACAGCAGTACTTTGCTGATTCATTTGCTGTCTTTTTTCGTCCATGTACATATCACATATTAAGTCGCTGGGACCAAATGACTTTTGGATGCCCTTCTCTATCCAAAGGACCCGTGAACACATTTGACGCACGGAAGATATATCATGGGAGACGAACAGTATGGTGATCCCTTTTTCCTTTAGTTCCTCAAATTTTCGGAAACATTTATTTTGAAAGAAGAGATCGCCGACACTTAACGCTTCGTCAACAATCAAAATATCCGGTTCTACATTGATCGCCACCGCAAAAGCCAATCTGGCAAACATTCCACTGGAGTATGTTTTAACCGGCTGTGTAATAAACTCACCGATATCCGCAAAATCAACAATGGCTGGCACGCGTGCCTCCATTTCCCTGCGGGAATATCCCATCATTCTGCCGTTTAAATAAATGTTTTCCAGACCGGTATATTCCTGATTAAAACCGGCACCTAATTCCAAAAGTGCAGATACCCGGCCTTTTACTTCTACTTGACCGGAGGAGGGCTTCAACACTCCGGTAATAATTTTTAACAGAGTAGACTTCCCGGATCCATTGGTTCCGATGATCCCGACAGTTTCACCCAAGCATACATCGAAGTTGATATCCCGCAGCGCGTAAAAATCATTGTGAAGAGATTTATGGCGGATTCCAACGGCCTCGCGGAAACGATCCTGTGGTCTTGCATAGAGATTATATTTTTTTGTAAGATGCTCGGTCCACACTACACGAGTATTTTCCATGTCCTACCTCTATAAAACATCCGCAAAATGATCTTTGCATTTGTGAAACAATCGCAAACCGATTCCAAGTATTAGAAAGTTTATGATCCAATAATATAAAACCATTCCCGGGCCGTCACAGCTCCACTGTCTGTGTACAAGAATATTTCGGAAGCCGGCTATAACGTAATAAACCGGATTATATATCAGTATTTTTCTTGCAGATTCCGGCATGTTTTCAAAGGGCCAGACAATGGGAGTAAGCCAAAACACTACTTGTATCGCAATAGATACCATTTGAATGACATCCTTAAAAAACACATAAAGAGTCGCTGTAATATACGATATTCCTGTGGCGAGCAATATCATATAGATCAAATAAAGCGGCATCTGCAGGTAACTCACGGAAGGAGGATAACCGCTGATGATATAACAAAAAGTGACAAACAGCAGTAAAAAAATCTGAACAAAAAAAACGGATATTATTTTTGCAAGCGGTAAAATATTAATATGAAAAAGCACCTTTTTTACCAAATAACTATAATCCACCAGACATGCAGTGGCATTGACCACCGCATCGCTCAAAAAAAACCAGGGAGTCAGTCCTGCCATGAGCCATAAAATAAAAGGAAAATCATTGATCGGCTGCGCACGAAAACCTAATTGGAACACAAACCAATATAAAAGCATCGTGATAAGCGGTTGCAAAAAAGCCCACAAAAATCCAAGTGCTGATCCCGCATATTTTGTTTTAAAATCATCAACGGCAAACTGCCACACAAAGACAAGATCATTCCATTTGTTTAACAAAAGTTCCTTCATTATTTATCCAACCCTTTAAATGTCTCTATATAATAAGAAGTTTCTCACCTTCTGCATATAGAAGAGCAACCCCTTCTTATTAAAGACATTCAGAATATAGTCCATTTCTCGATTGACTTGCGCTGCGTTCATTGTGACGAGATATGCTTGATGCTTGCGGATCACTTCCCCTTCAGCGCGTTTCATTTCTTTTTCACGTCGTCGCCTTTGCTCGCTCTTATATGGTGTATAGTACACAGAAGTAATCTGCGGAACAAAAGAAAAATCACTCAAAAGCGAATATCGAAGCCACAAATCCCAATCTTCAAGAAAAGTGAGGCTTTCATCAAAGCCGCCTGCCTCATCATACATTTCCCTTTCAAACATGATGCTTTGAATGGGAATGTAATTCATATAACACAGCAGCAAACGATTAAAGGGTTGCTTATAACGGACAAATTTTCTTTTAATATGAAAGGAATACGGATCCGAATCTGGCATTGCAATCTGGTGTTCTTCGGCGATGGCATATGCAGCACGAAAAGGCTTGCTCTCCAGTTCCTGTACCAAAACCTCTACGTGATTGGGTAAAAGTACATCATCGTCGTCCAAAAAATTCAGATATTTTCCTCTGGCCAAAGACATACCCAGATTTCCAACCTTGCATCTGCCCTGAGGAGCGTCAGTTGCAGCATAACGAACATTCAGTTCGGGAAATTCTTCCGAAATAAACGATTCCGATAGGTTGGGCCCATCCTCTACCACTACTACTTCCATATTGGAATATTGTTGCTGCTGTACACTTTCCAAGGCCCTTTTTAAAATTTGCGGCCGCCCGCATGTCCTGATGATAATAGAAACCAACGGTTTATTCTTATCAGGCTTTGACAATTTGTGATTATCATTCATTAAGAAAAGCGGAAAAGTACCATTTTTAGCCAAAGTGATGAATAAGTGAAAAAATATTTGTAAATATTAATCAAGTATGGTATTATAGACACAGCATAGGGGGACGTGAGAGAAACCTAAATTCTGTCAAATTCGCTAATTGTCCCAAATGTCAGGCCATTAGCGGCCAATTTTAGATAAATTTGAGAGAGAAATGAATGATAATCACAAATTATCAGAGGTCAATACTGTGCGTGCAATTAGAGACATTAAGAAATATTGGAGCTATATGCTTTACTCTGCAAAATCACGCCTGAAAGCAGAAGTGGCAAATTCCTACTTAAATTGGATATGGTGGATCTTGGAACCGTTTTGTTTCATGATCATTTACACTATTATTTTTGGCTACATTTTTGATTCCGGAGAGCAATATTTTCCGGTCTACATTTTCATTGGCAATACTATGTGGAGTTTTTTTAGCAAAACCATATCCGCTAGCGTCACCATAATACGGAACAATGAAACAATTATAGCCAAAGTATATCTTCCTAAATTTATCTTGTTAATTGTAGAAATGATGGTCAATGGTTTTAAGATGCTTGTATCTTTCGGCCTAACTGCAGTTATGATGGTTATTTTTCAAATTCCGATTTCCGTCAATATCTTTTGGTCAATTCCGGTCATGGCAGTTTTTGGACTTGTGACATTTGGACTAGGGACACTTTTGATGCACGGCGGTGTGTACATTGATGACTTGGCTCATGTAATCACCATTTTTTTAAATATGATGATGTATTTTACAGGAATATTTTTCTCCATTGAGACGAGAGTTCCGGAGCCTTTTTGCAGCATGTTGGGAATAGGAAATCCGGTTGCTTTCCTGCTTACTTCCACTCGAAAGGCAGTTATGTATGCCTCTACACCAGATCTGGTTATTCTGGCCGTCTGGCTGCTCATCGCTCTTTTGCTCTCAGCGCTGGGCGTAAGAGTTATTTACAAAAATGAAAATACTTATGTGAAGATCATGTAGAGGTGGAAAATGTCAGAATATGCGATCAGAGTCAATAATGTTTCTTTATCTTATTACATACGGAAGGGTGTTTCTATTAAGAACATTTTTCGGAAGAGTAAGCCTGAGCAGGACATGTTTCAGGCATTGAGAGGCATTAGCTTTGAGTTGAAAAAAGGCAAAATACTTGGTGTTGTCGGAAGAAACGGGAGCGGAAAATCTACGTTACTGCGAGCGATTGGTGGTATTTTCTCCGTAGACCAAGGAAGCATAGAGCTTTTTGACAATAAGGTTTCCCTTTTGTCTATTGGTGTAGGGTTCAACTATCTGCTCACAGGTAGAGAAAATGTAGTCTTGTCCGGTCTTTTGACTGGTTTTACCCGAGAGGAAATTGACGCCAAAATGGATAACATCATTGAGTTTGCTGAGATTGGCGCCTTCATTGATAAGCCGGTAAGCACCTATTCAAGCGGTATGTATTCTAAGTTGGCTTTTTCCCTAGTCTCAGAGTTAAATACCGACATCCTATTGATTGATGAGGTCTTAAGCGTAGGGGATGAGAAATTTGCCAGAAAAAGCTATCAACGCATGAAAGAGCTAATTGAAGATAAAAATCACACGGTAGTCATTGTCTCTCATCACTTGGAAACCTTAGATGAGCTTTGTGATGAAATTTTGTGGTTACATGACGGCGAGATGAAGATGATAGGAAACTCTCCAGATGTCCTGTCCAAGTACAGGAATTATATGCAGTAGGAGGAACGCAGGTAAGTGAAAGTAGAACATTTTTATGCACAACGACATGGTGATACAAGGGGACAACTGGTTGCGCTAGAAGAAAAAAAAGAAATCCCCTTCGATATCAAACGCGTGTATTACATTTATGACACCCTGGAAGGTGTCAGAAGAGGTTTTCACGCACATAAAACTTTAAAACAATTATTGATTTGTGTACATGGATCGTGCAAGGTTTTGTTGGACGATGGAAAAGAAAAAGAAATTGTTGTTTTAGACAAGCCCTATGAGGGAATTTTCATCCAAAGCAATATGTGGCGGGAGATGTACGATTTTTCTAAAGATGCCGTTTTGCTGGTCCTTGCCTCTGAGATATATGATGAGGCCGATTACATCAGAGATTATGATAAGTTTTTAAAATATATCAGTGATTGCGATGAGGCATAGGAATGAAGAAAAAGAGGGCTCTCAACATCTTAAATGACTTTGAAAAAATGAAGCGGATAGCTAAAAGTTTTTACGATCATAAAGATTGGGAGAAGGCTCTGAAAACCATTTTTTTCGCCAGCGGCTTTATGTATACCATGAATCAATGTCAATATGACACAGAGCTGGAGGAAATGATCAAGAAAATTGCAGATGAAAATCTGCCGGCGCTGGAACCGAAGCCTGTCAAAAACAAAATGGTTGTTTACTATGATGGTTTTGGACATCTTTCCCGGGGACTTTCCGGCATTTATATAAAAGCCTTGACACAGTTGGGATACCAGATAAAGTATATTACCTTTGCAGAAAACAGAAGGTATCATAACCGTTTCGCCCAGTTGATAGGCGATAATAATATTCACTATATTGAAGGAAATTTCTATGTAAAACAAATTTTACAGTTGGCAGATTTCTTGGCTAATTCCGAGGCAGAAATAGCCTTTTTGTATATTCATCCTGACGATGTGGTGGCTGTAGGGGCCTTTTCTCATTGTCCACCCGGTATGAAACGCTATCTGATCAATCTTACGGATCACGCATTTTGGCTGGGAAAAAGCGTGTGTGACAAAGTGATCAACTTTCGGGAATTTGGTTATCTGACCTGCATAAGAAAAAGAGATATTCCTGCGTCCAAATTAGTGTATCTTCCTTATTATCCAGCAGTGGAGACGGCTGATTTTCAGGGACTTCCCTTCAGCCATTGCGATCACAGACTGATTTTGTCGGGAGGAGCATTGTACAAGACTCAAAGCAAAGACAAAAAGTACTATCGGCTGATAGAGGCTATTTTAGATACATGGAGCAATGTTGACTTTGTTTACTTTGGGTGTGGTGACACGCGAGAAATTCGGCATTTGATTCAAAAATATCCGGATAGGGCTTTCTTTTCAACAGAACGGAGCGATTTTTTTGAGATTATGAAGCGCTGTACGTTTTATCTTTCCACGTATCCCTACAACGGAGGACTGATGACACAATTTTCCCTGTTAGCGGGGAAGGTGCCTGTCACTTTAATTCATCCGGAAGTCGACGCGGAATTAACGGTTCATCACGAGCAAAGTTTCTGGAATTACCCAACCATTGATGGGTGCCTGCAGGAAATAGGAAGGCTTCTGGGAAACGACAGCTACCGCAGACAGCAGGAAACCCGATTGCAGCCTTTCCTTATCACTGCAAATCAGTTTGCCCAGGAATTGCAATATATTTTGCTCCATGGTCGTTCCATGAGGAGCGTTGCTGACAGAGAGATCGCATTTGATGGTTTTCAGATGCTGCCGCTGGAAAATATGATAGGTTTCCGATATTACAGGCTTTTTTTTCGCAAATATGGCGCCTATATGATCAGGTTTTTCCCTATAAAATATTGTCTGGGAATGTTGGCTGCCATTTTTGAAAAGCGATACAAACAATAGACAAACGGAGGCAAAAAATGGACATACCCTATCTGAAATTGGCAAACATCCATGACCCTTTAAAGGATGAGTTAAAAGCAAAATTCAATGAAGTGTTAGAGTCCGAGTGGTTTATTCAGGGAAAACAGGGCGAAATCTTTGAAAAACAATTTGCTGCGTTCTGTGGCTCTAGGTATTGTGTCGGAGTCGGAAACGGATTAGACGCCATTCGGGTGATTCTGCAGGCATATGGAATTGGTGAGGGGGATGAGGTGATCGTTCCGGCAAATACCTTCATTGCAACCGTTTTGGCTGTAAGCTATGTGGGAGCCGTCCCTGTCCTGGTGGATGCCGATATCCAAACCTATAACATTGATGCAGCAAAGATAGAAGCAAAGATCACATCAAAAACCAAGGCGATCATCGTGGTTCACCTGTATGGACGAGCTGTAGAGATGGCGCCTGTGTGGGAGCTTGCACAGAGGTATGGATTAAAGGTGATCGAAGATTCTGCACAGGCCCACGGTGCTGTCTACCAGGGAACTACTACCGGTAATCTGGGGGATGCCGCCGCTTTCAGTTTTTATCCTGGCAAAAATCTGGGAGCTCTTGGAGATGGAGGCGCGGTGACCACAAATGATGAACAACTGGCCAAAAAGGTAAGGGCAATCTGTACCTATGGCTCCTACCAAAAATACAGACACGAGTTTAAGGGGTGCAACTCAAGATTAGACGAAATTCAGGCGGCCTTATTAAGCGTGAAGCTGCCACATCTGAGGGAATGGAACGAAGAGCGAAAGGATATCGCCGCCAGATTCAATTCAGAAATTGACAATCCATTATTTGTGCTTCCTAAAGTGGATAATCGTGACGGTCATGTTTTTCATGTCTATCCTTTGCTGTGCCAAAGCAGAGCAAAACTAATTGACTATCTGGAGAAAAAAGGGATCCATACCAATGTACACTATCCTACACCTATTCCGAGGCAGGGCGCATACCAGGATTTACAGGTTGATATGATGGATTATCCGGTCACGGAAAGAATTTGCTCAGAAGAAGTTAGTATCCCACTCTATCCAGGCATGACGAATGTGGAAATCGACTACATTATCCACACATTAAATCAGTACTCCGCATAAATACGGTAAATATGAAGCGAGAGAGGTACCATAATGGGAAAGATTGCTTTTATAAAGGCGCTTGCTTTTATAAGCAGTATTATTTCAAAAGTGATTGCAACACCCTTTGTCCTGCTGGCGCGTCTTTTCAAAATAATCTTTTTCGGACTTTGCAAAGCTGCTAAATTCGCCTCTGAAAGGCGAAAGCGCTGTGCTGAACGCAGGCGACAGAGAAAGTTGAGGCGTTTAGAAGCAAAAAAGGCACGTAAAATCAAAAAAAAGCCTAAAAGAGACTCCTCTCACTTCCTGGTCAACTACTTTACAAAACACAACGACAAAATACCGCTCATATTTAGAAGGATCTTTTGGAAGTCCTATTCCCTTGGCAACAGGTCCTATTGGCGGATACGTACTCTTTTACAAAAGATATATTGGTTTGTCTATTCCGTGTATCAGAAATTATACTGGCTAACCAGATCTGTGTACCAAAAAATATATTGGAAGGTGAGATCCTTATTTGAAAAAGCATATTGGAAGATCCGCATTTCATACGAGCGCTTATACTGGGGAATCAAAACACGTTATCAACGGTTTTATTGGAAACATTATTATCCGAAAAGCAGAGAATTGTACCGAAATCTATCCCAAAATGCTTATATTGACATGTACTTGATCTTCCTTCGGGGGTATCTGAATAAAGAAATCGTAAAAATGGCTTATGTTCGTATCCTGAGTGTAAAGGAGTTTGTAAGAAGGCATCGAAAGAACGCTTCTCTCAGGGTGATTGAAGCTGGCAGGACGCGCTCTGTATGTATACCTGAATATTTTGAAAAAAGCGATCAGCGTATTGAGCATTTTTTATCACCAGACATTTACATTGCTGAAGTACCAGACGCCTACTTGATTGGCGGCAGCAATGTTATTGTGGCAGACAATTCATTGTTAAATGATGCTGCCTACTGTGATAAAGAACAGAGAATTGACATCCGTTATTCTGCAATCAAAAAAGTGTTCGACGGAGTGGCGGTTATATCGGAAGGTGAATACGTTGAAGAAATCACTTGTGGAATTAACTTAATAGGTGCTGCCTCTTTTAATTACTATCATCTGATCGTAGAAATATTATCGCGCCTCACCTTTGTTGATAAGTTTGAAGAATATAGACATTACCCTATTTTGGTGGATGAAGTGGTATTAAACATTCCCCAGTACCATGCGGCATTGGAATGTATCAATCGTTTTCAGCACTCTATTATCAGAGTAGAAAAAGAGAAAAAATATCTGGTTAAAAATATGGTCCTCCCCTCTCCTACCGTATGGATGCCGACTAATGTCTATGACCGTAATACCATACGCACAGAAGATTTTTTAATATCCGAAACCGTTTTGAGCAATATCCGGGATGCGGTGGGCGTTTGGCAGGAAAAAGCCCCTTGGCGCAAAATATTCATCTCCAGAAAAAACACTCAAGCGGTGCGACTGGAAAATGAGTTACAAGTACGAGAACTTTTTGCGCAGAATGGATTTGAAATTATATACACTGAAGAAATGTCATTTCGGCAACAGGTAGAATGTTTCGGGCAGGCAAAATGTATTATTGCCACCTCAGGTGCGGCCCTGTCAAACACTATTTTCTGTCAACCGGATACCTTGATTGGCTGCATTATACCGTCTTACCATCGGTTTTATATGTATTCTACCATTGCATACCTCCTGCATTTAAAACCGCTTTTTATGGATGCCGAGATCACAGATATGACTCCATACGCTGCAGCGGATACCTTTGTACTGGACTTGGAATATGTTAAACGATATATTTTAAATCTTCAAAATATATTGCAAATAAAATAAGGAGATAAACTATGGTCGCAGGTAAAAATTGCTCTATTTCTGAAAATACAGTGCTCCCTGAGGATATTGTTATCGGGAACAACGTATGTATACAAGACAATGTTGAGATTGGGGCAGGAACTAAGATACAGGACAATGTGATTGTATGCGCAGGAAGTAAAATAGGTCCCCGTTCTTACCTAGACTTTGGGGTTATCATTCGGGAAAATGTAACCATTGGAGAAAATGCTTTTATTGGTGCACGCAGTATTCTGGGGGAATACTTGGTAGACTTCATTGAAAACAGAGATCAACAAATACACCGAACCGTAATCGGAGACAACGCAGTTATCCGCAGCGAAACTATCATTTATGGTGGAAATCAGATTGGTAACCAGTTTCAAACAGGCCATCGTGTAACCATCCGTGAAAAAAGCCAAATTGGTCAAAATGTCCGGGTGGGAACACTGTCCGACATACAGGGAGATTGCCGAATTGGAAACTACGTAAATTTGCACAGCAACGTTCACATTGGTCAGAAAAGCGTCCTGAAAAATTATGTCTGGATCTTTCCTTATGTAGTATTGACCAATGATCCGAATCCTCCTTCGGAACAGCTTTTAGGCGTGACCGTGGAAGAGTTTGCTATCATTGCGACCGGTTCTGTCGTACTGCCAGGCAAGGTAATTGGAAAAGACGCCCTGGTAGGAGCAGGCGCTATTGTCAATCGGGATGTTGCGGCAGGAAAAGTCGTAGTGGGAAATCCTGCAAAAGAGATCGGTGATGTAGCAAATATCAAGAATAAATCGACCGGAGAAAATGTGTACCCTTGGAGATACCACTTTGACAGAGGGATGCCTTGGAAGGATATTGGGTACGAAGAATGGATAAAGGGGGAGCCGGATGAATATTTCGATGTTAAATGATTTTGTAAGAATGTCTAAATATGCTGGAATGCGTGAGGATATTGTACAGGCAGGAGGTGGAAATTCCTCTTATAAATTTTCGGAAACAGAAATGGTTATAAAAGCTTCCGGATATCAAATGGCAGATGTCAATGAAAACTGTGGTTATGTAGTTGTAAATCCAAAGACAATAAAAAACGCTTTTCTAAATTCACCCAATATAAATGACATAACAACGGAATATGGGGAAAAAATTTTAGAACAGTCCATAATCTGTGGTGAACATCCTTCCATTGAAACTTTTTTTCATGCTATCTCAGACGTCTATACGCTACACACACATCCTATAGTTGTCAATATTTTGACATCCAGAAGAGATGGGTTCAACATTTTAAAAAAGCTTTTTCCAGAAGCATTGTTCGTTGGCTATGAAACGCCTGGTGTGCAATTGGCCAAAGAATATTTTCGCCAGTATTTATTGCAGTGTAAGACGCCTGGTCAGAAATTTAGTTTAGTTTTTTTAAAAAATCACGGTGTAATTGTCAGTGGTAGATCAGCGAATGAAGTAATTGATAATATGGAGAACCTTTTGATAAAACTTGAGGAGTATCTTGGTTTGGCAGAAAAACTAACTCCTTATCACGAATTGACCAAGATTAGTAATTTTATAGAAGATGGCGTTATATGGCGCGTTACAGACGAGAATGTGTTGCGTTTTTTTCGCGGGAATCAATATAAAATGTGGCAATATACTTTTTGCCCAGATTGTGTTGTGTTTTTAGGAAAGCAACCTTTGGAACTGATTGAAGGACAAGAAAAACAGTGTTTAAAAAAATATCATCAAAAAAACGAAATGGCATCATTGATCATATATAAAAATAACCTTTTTATACATGCTTCCTCTGTGAAAAAAGCACTGGAAATACAAAGTGTATTAAGTTTCAGTGCACAGGTGATGGAAAATAATGAAGTTGCATCTTGCAATTTCCTTTCAGAAGAAGAACAAGATTTTCTTTTAAATTGGGATGTAGAAAAATATAGAAAACAGTTAAAATAGGAGAATTAGAAATGCAAATTATAATTCCAATGACAGGTTATGGATCAAGATTTGTGGCCGCAGGATATAAAGAACTGAAACCGTTTATTCCAGTCATGGGAAAGCCAATAATTGAGTGGATCATTAGAGGGATGTATCCCAAAGAAAAAAATATAATTTTTGTTTGCAGACAGGAACATTTGGATACCATTACAGGAATGCGTGAGAAGCTGATCGAATTGGTTCCAACTGCAAGTATTGTAGCTATTGAAAATTGGGTTAAAAAGGGGCCCGTATTTGATGTTTTAAGAGCATCAAACGAAATCAAGGATGATGAACCGGCTATTATTAACTATTGTGACTTTTATATGAGTTGGGATTGGGAAAAATTTAAAATGGATGTTCGGAAATGTGATTGCGATGGCTGCATCCCATGTTATACCGGATTTCATCCGCATTTGATTCCTGAAGCCAATTTATATGCTTCATGTAAAACAGATGCCGAAGGTAACTTAATAGAAATACGAGAAAAATATTCTTTTGAAGTAGATAAAACAAAGGGAAAACATTCACCTGGTGTTTATTATTTTAAAACAGGAGCATTATTAAAAAAATATTGTCAAAAACTTGTAGATGCCAATGTTACGTTAAAAGGCGAATTTTATGCCAGCCTGCCATACAATTTTATGGTTAAGGATGGGTTAAAAGTTTGGGTTCCAACCAATGTTGAGTATTTTTGTCAGTGGGGGACTCCCGAGGATCTGGCAGAATTTAACTATTGGACAAGTACTATAAGGAGTATAGGGAAATGAATATTTTGATACCGATGGCCGGCGAGGGAAAACGTTTTAAAGATGCTGGTTACCATTTAAGCAAGCCGGCAATTCCAACATATGATCTCAGAACTGGCAAAAAACTTCCTATGGTTGTGTGTGCAACATTAGATTTACCTGATGTCTCAATATGCGGAAGCAATGTCATATATGTAGAACGAGATTTCCATAAAACAGATGGAACAGAAAAAAGCATTAGAGAATGTTTCCCTCAAGCTAAATTTATTACCGTAGATAAGCTCACAGAGGGACAAGCATGCACGTGCTTACTGGCAGAAAAGTTTATTGATAATGAGGAAGAACTCTTAATTGCCGGATGTGATAACGGTATGGTGATTCATCGAGAAAAATTTGATACATTACGAAACAATGCGGACGTCATCGTGTTCACATACCGTAATAACGATACTGTATTAAAGAATCCGGATGCTTACGGATGGATGAAAGTCGATGAACAAGATAATATTGTTGGGACATCTATTAAAAAGGCAATTTCTGACACTCCCAAAAAAGATCACGCTGTTGTGGCGACTTTTTGGTTCAAAAGTGGGAATTTGTTTGTACAGGCTGCTCGAAAAATGATTGCGGAAAATGATCGTGTTAACAATGAGTTTTATGTGGATCAAGTTATAAAGCACGTTATACAATTAGGTTATTGCGCGAAAGCGTTTGAAATTGAACGTTATATAGGTTGGGGGACTCCCAAGGATTATGAAGAGTATCAAGCAACATTTGAATATTGGGATGGTTTTATGAAAAAAGAAAGTGCCAGATGGCAGTGATATTTTTATAGACATAAAAAGGAGAACAAATGATATCATTACCCAAAAGTATTGACATCGAAAAAAACTACAACAAATTAATATGGGGCATTTTTAGTATTGTCGTAGTACTAAAAATAGCATTGATGGGCTTGTTTTCTTCTGATTATCAGAATCAGATGTTTATACCTTTTATTGAGACATTTTTAAATGGGAAAGGGAATCCCTATGATTTCTATTATGCAAACGGCCTATTATCATCTTTCCCTTATCCTCCTATTATGTTGTTAATTGAGAGTATTGGAGGGATTATTTTACAAATATTAAATCCGAAAAGCATTTTCTTGAGGAACATAATTTTTAAGCTTCCATTGCTTTTCTTTGATATGATAGGCTTTGCCTTTTTAAAAAAAATATGCCAACAAAAAATAAAATATATTTTTGTATTGTATTTTTTGTCCCCAATACTGCTCTTTTCAACATATATGCACGGACAATTAGATATTATTCCCACCGTACTATTGATAGTATCGCTTTATCACCTGATAAGGAACGAAAATAGCTCGCTTCTTTTATTTTCTGTTTTCTTAGCCTTGGCGATTGGAGCAAAATTTCACATAGTGGCTGCTGTACCCATTGTGTTTTTATATTTGTATAAGAGACGCGGTTTGACAACTACCATTTTCTGGGGGGGCATTACTGCTTTCTTAACCACATTGCTGGTGGCACCTTTTTGGGGGGAGGGTTTTTGGAATTATGTGATAATGAACAAAGAACAATCCGTTATCACAAAAATTTTTCTGGATTATGATACTACCAAACTCTTTATTCCTATTTTGGCCGTTGTACTGATTTATTTAAAGGTATATCAGCTTAAATATATGAATAGGAATCTGCTGTTTTGTATAATGGGTGTACTGTTTGCGGTCTTTCTTATCTGTATTCCGCCAATGCCAGGCTGGTTTATGTGGATTGTACCTTTTATAACGATTTATTTTATTTTTATAAAAGAAAATAAATACAAAATGTTGTCTGTGTACTTACTCTTTAATGTAATCTATATTTTATACTTTATTTTTTGCCATCGAACAGAATTTGTTGATTTATATTTTTTGAACCATAGTCTGCAAAACTGGAAAATCAATAATGCAAATATGGTAGATATCGTGTTTACTCTTTTAGTTAGCTGCCTGTTAATGCTTGTCTTTGAAATGTATCAGTTTGGTGTGGCAAGCAATTCTCTTTACAAGAGAATGAATTTGCCTTTTACCATCGGAATTGCTGGCGACAGCGGGGTCGGAAAAAGCGAATTATTGTCTGAATTGGAAGAACTGTTAGGGGCCAAAAACATTTTATACCTAGAAGGTGACGGTGATCACCGTTGGAAACGCGGAGACTCTAATTGGGAAAAGTACACACATCTCGACCCCAATGCAAACTATTTATATCGGCAAGCAGAAGATATCAAGTCCCTTCGAGAAGGTAGTACCATCCGGAGAGCTGATTATGATCACAATACGGGCACCTTTACGGCACGCAAGCGGATTGTACCCAAACCTTATGTTGTTTTATGCGGACTGCATGCACTCTATTTACCACAGACGAGAAAGGCTCTGGATCTGAAAATATATATGGATACGGATGAAACACTAAGACGTTTTTGGAAAATTCAAAGAGATACAGGAAAACGTGGATATAGTGCCGATGAAATCATAAGACAAATAGAAAAACGAATTCCGGACGCTCAAAAGTATATTTACCCGCAAAAGGAGTTCGCTGATCTTAGAATCATATATTTTGACAAAAACCTTAAAGATTGTTTTGATGTAGATCACAAAGTGACATTAAGCTTAAAATTGTCCATAAGTATTTCTATCAATATAGAAGACATATTGATCAGTTTAGAACAATATGGAGTAAGAGCCGAGCAGCGCTATTGTGAGGATTTAAAACATCAGGATATCGTTTTTGATGGAGCCGATTTATCGTATAAAAATATAGATTTTTCAAAAATTTCCAAAGAATGTATTGCGCAATTTGATGATTTGTTTGCAACTAAAATCTGCTGGCAAGAGAACATAAATGGCATTTTACAATTATTTATTTTGGTAGTGATTAGTGCAAAGTTACGAGGAGAATGATGTTAAAGGCAGTTATTTTTGATTTGGACGATACCCTTTATGATTATAAGACTTGTGATACAAAGGCAACAAATGCACTGTTGTGTTATTTGAAAGATAAGTTGGACATTCCACCTGAACAAGGGAAACTGTGTCTACAACAAGCAAAAAAAATAGTAAAGGAACAACTGGGAAATGTTGCCGCATCGCATAATCGAATCCTGTATACCCAGATTCTTTCCGAGCTTTGCGGGCTCAAACCGGCCCAGTATGCCTATGAAATGTATGAAATATATTGGAACGCCATGTTAGAAAAAATGAAGCCATATCCATATGTAAAAAAGTTATGGAGCATACTGAAGGAAAATCAAATTAAGATCGCAATTTTAACAGATCTTACCGCGCAAATTCAACATCGTAAGCTAATAAAAATGGGTCTTCAAAATAATGTTGATTGTTTAGTAACGAGCGAAGAAGCAGGTGCAGAAAAACCCGATAAGGTTATGTTTCAAAAAATTATGAAAAAGCTTGGGTGTCAAAAAGACGAAGTCATCTTGATCGGTGACAGCCTTGAAAAGGATATACTTGGTGCAAAGGCCTTTGGGATTCCAAGTATATGGTTTTCGGAAAATGCGAATGTTGATCAAAAACAATTCAATGGAGAAATGCTGCTTTCCCATATTGCAGCCATACTTCATACGGGGTGCTAGAAAATGAAGCTATCAGAAATAAAAATAAAAGAGATTTTAAAGTTTCTTGTTGGAGGCGGCAGTGCAGTTGTCGTAGATTTTGTGGTATATTCCTTACTTAAACAGCCTATGGGGCTTCTATATTCCAAGATAATTTCCTATATTGCGGGAGCAATTATTGGCTTTATTATTAACAAAATTTGGACTTTTGAAAGCAAACAATTTCATATGACAGAAATTGTAAGGTATGTTATGCTATATGCTTTTTCTGCACTGATGAACACTTTGGTAAACAGAATTGTATTATTTATATTTACTCATGTATTCTTTGCTTTTTTGTGTGCAACTGGAACCAGTACAATTATTAATTTTTTGGGACAAAAATTCTTTGTATTTCAAAAAGGAAAAGAGGCGTAAACATGAAATTATCTGTTATAGTTCCTTGCTACAATGAAGGAGAAAATATATCTCTTATATTGGAGCGGTTTAAACAAGTAATTAAGCGTGATGACGTTGAGGTTATTTTAGTCAATAATGGTTCCACAGATTCCAGCGCAGAGATTTTAAAAGAATTACTGCCTAAATATCCCTTTGCCAAAACGGTGCTTGTTCCCGTCAATCAAGGTTATGGTTACGGTATTCTTCAAGGACTCAAAGCTGCAGCGGGTGAGTATCTTGGATGGACGCATGCAGATATGCAGACTGATCCGGCAGATGTCCTAAAGGCATTAGAAATTATTGAACAAAAGGGAAAGAAAACTATTTTTGTAAAGGGTAATCGAAAGGGTAGGCCTTTATTTGATCGTTTTTTTACAAACGGAATGAGTTTATTTGAAAGTATCTATTTAAATACAAGATTAAGTGATATTAATGCACAACCCAATGTGTTCCACAGCAGTTTTTTTCAATCGTGGAAAAATCCGCCGCATGATTTTTCACTTGATCTGTATAGCATGTATATTGCAAAGAAGTCAGGGTTGGAAATTGTTCGGTTTCCGGTACTCTTCCCTGAACGAATGCACGGCAAATCGAAATGGAACACAGGATTAAATGCAAAGTGGAAGTTTATAAAAAGAACCATTGCGTATAGCCGGAAGTTAAAGAAAGCGGGTATTGAATAGTGGAATTTATAGCACATAGAGTCAACACAATAAAAGAATTGAAAAAACTGCCAACACAATACGGTGTGGAATTAGATCTAAGAGATGATTATGAAGGAAAAATTTATATTTCACATAACCCTTATGAAAAAGGTGATTTTTTTGAGAAGTATCTACAAGAATATCATCATGGAACCATGATCCTGAATATAAAGAGTGAGCGGATTGAAGAGCAGGTTATAAGACTTTTGCAAAGATACAAGATTGAGAATTATTTTTTCTTGGATTCTTCATTTCCTATGATTTTTTTATTGAGTAATCAAGGGGAAAAAAGGATCGCACTGCGCATATCTGAATTTGAGGGAATGGATACAGCGCGCAATATGGCTGGCAGAATAAACTGGATATGGGTAGATTGTTTTACTAAAATTCCCATTGGGAAAAAAGACTTCGAGGAGTTAAAGAAACTGGGATATTCTTTATGTTTTGTCTCACCAGAACTGCAAGGACGTGATAAGGATATTGAAAGCTACAAAGAATATCTTAAAAAAAATGAAATGTATTTTGATGCTATTTGTACGAAAACATATAACATAGAGCGGTGGAAAAATGATTGAACGGTATATTATGCGAGGAAAAAACAGTTATGAATAAAAAAACAAAATTGCTCCCCAGATATTTATTATTCACTGTTATGATATCTTTCTCTCTTATTTTCTTTTTAGAAAATTTTGTTTTTGGAACAAGCTTTAGTCTTTTGTCCTTTAGAAATATAGATGACATGGCCTTTCATTCATCTCTTCAAACGTACCATAATTGTTCCGGTATTCAATTATTATATATGAATGACTATGGCTATGGGTGGTTATATTGGATCATTATCTGGCTAATCACTTATCCTGCACACTTACTGTTTGAAGCTACCGGAATCAGTTGGCTTCTGATTGTTTTGCCACGAATGTACTCATTAGCCCTTTGCATTGGATGTAGCGTGCTATGTTACAAGATTGTCGACATATATACCAAAAATGAGTGGATTAAAATGGCAATCGTATTTCTGATGCCTCTGTATCCGACGGCCGGAGAATTTGCCGGCCGCTTTAGTACCGTCCCTCAAGTTGCCTTTCTATCTATGTTGTCTATATATCTTGTCATAAAAAAGGATTTACTGGACAGAAAAAGCCTGCGAAATGCTATGTTGATCTTTGCTCTTGCGATGGCAACTAAGGTCTCCGCCATTGTAACAGCACCGTTGCTGATTCTGTTAGTTCTTTCAAGATATGGATGGAGGTTTACATGGACCAACATCAAGGTATGGATTACGGAAGGATTGTTGGCAGTTGTTGTTATGTTGGTAACTATGAGCCCTATCATTGCATTAGCACCGTTGGACTTTGAAATGGCCGCACAATCGTGGGATATGTTATTATCTTATTGGCTCAGCAATCAAACGAAAGGTGACGTTGCAGTTAATTTTACAAATAGTATTCTGTTTACTTATTCCCCAGGCATGGCATTAGTCTTAGAGGGAGGTCTTCTTCTCTTAGCCGCATACGGGATGAGACAAATAAAGAAAAACAAATATGAAATTTATCATTGGGACTATGTTATCCTCCCCATTGGTTATTTTATAGGGGTGATCTACTTATCATTTAGCATAGGTAATGGTTTTCTTTATGTCTTTATGTATGCGACTTCTATCTCGTTTATTTTACCTTTTGGTTTACTGTTGCTTGACCATATAAAGGTGTCAAAAGAAAGATTGTTAAATGCTTTAATTGTTTTTGTTACCATAGGAATTTCCGTTTGGCAGATAGCTATAATTGGAGGAAGAATTGAAAAGAAACAAACTTATAATGTATTCAATTATTTTCAAAAAGGCATTGTGTCTAAGCAGGATATAGCAAATATGAGAAACATGGAGGAGGTGGTTTCTCAATTAGATTTACCACAAGTCAATTACTTGATAGATTCTTATAGCATAATAAATTTTTATAATTCTTTTGAACATGACAATGTTGGATATGCCCTTACCATATTTAATAACTTTGGGACAATAGCTTTGGAGGATGCAAATTTAATAGTTTTATCGAAAAAAAGTGTTGGTTTCTACAGTGATTCCGATTTCAAGAAGGCTATTAGCCAAATGGACACAGAGACTCAGGAACAATATCGAATAGATCGAGAGACAAGAATAACGTTGGTAGAAACCGCTCAATTTCTGGATCAAAATTGGACGCTGATTTATGAGGATGACAACACCTATATGTTTGCACGGCTTGACAAATAACTAAAAAGGGCTTTTGAAACCGAAGGAAGGTGTTCATAGTGGAATTTATTAATTTGAAGGCTCAATATGAAAAGATGCAAAGCGAAATAAATCAAGAAATCAAGAAATGTCTTTCTAAGGCAGACTTCATCATGGGAACGGCCATTGATGAATTTGAGCACCAGCTTGCTAAATATGTAGGCGTAAAGCACGCAATCACCTGCGGAAGTGGAACTGACGCGCTCCAGTTAATCTATATGGCTTATGGAATTGGAGAAGGAGATGCCGTTTTTTGCCCTGACATGACCTTTATTGCTTCTGTCGAACCGGCATGCCTGTTAGGAGCAACTCCTGTATTATGTGAAATAGACTCCAATACTTACAATATAGATGCCAGTAGTCTGGAGCGACAAATCAAAAGAGTTTTAGAGGAAGGCAATCTGAAGCCTCGCGCTGTTGTAGCAGTAGATTTTCTGGGGAGGCCTGCTGAATATGATGAAATAAGAAAAATAACCAATAAATATGAAATCTTACTTATTGAAGACGCAGCGCAAGGAATAGGTGCTTTTTATGGTCAAAGCGCATGTGGAAGTTTAGGTGATATAGGCGCCACTTCCTTTTTCCCGTCAAAGCCTTTAGGCGCATATGGAGATGGCGGCGCTGTTTTTACAAATAATGATACTATTGCTGATAGGATTCGCTCTATGAGAGTTCATGGAAAAGGGACATCCAAATATGAGAATATTTGTATTGGTATAAATTCTCGATTGGATACGATACAGGCACAAATTCTTTTAGTTAAGCTAAAATATCTGGAGGAAGAAATTCTTAGACGGCAAACGATAGCAAAAATCTATGATTGTAAACTGCAGTCTCTTGTGAAAGTCCCTCCCTATAACGCAACAGGGCGATCTGCCTATGCGCAATATGTTGTGTTATTGAAAGAAACTGTAAATCGGGAACACTTTAGAAACTATTTGGCACAACATAATATTCCCAGCATTGTTTATTATCCCAATCCGCTGCATCGCCTTCCGGTTTTTCACAACATCAATACATATGGTGAATCTTACGCTATTACGGAGCAATATAGCGAGACTAACGTTGGATTACCATTTTCACCATATTTGACAAATGAAGAGCAGGATAAAGTCATAAGTACAATAAAAGACTATGATTTTTTATACGGAGGACATTAACATGAAGTATGCGTTGATCGGTTGTGGGAGAATTTCTCCCAATCACATAGTGGCAGCATCCAAACTTTCCTTGGAAATAGTTGCGCTATGCGATATTGTCTCAGACAATATTGATGATAAAATTATAAAATTTGATCTGCCGGAATCAGTCAGAAAATATACGGATTATCATCAAATGCTGACAACGGAAAAACCGGAACTGGTCGCCATTGCTACAGAGAGCGGAAAACATGCAAGCATTGCGCTCGACTGTATCAATGCAGGTTGCAATGTTATCATAGAAAAACCTATCGCATTATCCTTGGAAGACGCAGATAAAATAATTGCTTTCGCAAAAGAAAAAAATGTTAAAGTATGTGTCTGTCATCAAAACAGATTTAATAAGTCTATTCAAAAAATACGTGAAGCCATTGATAAAAGACGCTTTGGGAAATTATTATATGGCGCTGCACATATCCGTTGGGCAAGGGATTATGAATACTATCATCGCGCTCCATGGCGGGGAACGTGGGAACAGGATGGAGGCGCCCTGATGAATCAATGTATTCACGACATCGATTTATTGCGTTGGATGATGGGCGATGAAATCATAGAGGTGGTAGGAATGACGGATCGCTTAAAACATAGTTACATTGAAGCGGAAGATTTCGGAATCGCTCTAATTAAATTTGCAAACGGAAGTTATGGAGTTATAGAAGGCACTACCAATGTGTATCCCAGAAATTTAGAAGAAACATTGTATATTTTTGGTGAGAAAGGAACGGTAAAAGCAGGCGGCGAAGCCGTAAACATTATTGAAGAGTGGAGATTTTCTGACTATCTGGATGATCCTGAAGATGTAAAAAGACAATGTCATGAAGCACCGCCCAACATCTACGGCTTTGGCCATGCAAGGCTTTACAGGGATATGATAGATGCCATTCAAGAAAACAGAGAACCTTACGTTAATGGAGCGGCTGGGCGAAGCGCTCTGGAGTTAGTATTGGCAATCTATTTATCTGCATCTACCGGAAAAAGTATAAAGCTTCCCTTACAGTCATGTAGTACAGTCCAGTTTAAAGACCGTTTTATTTAATGAAGATTGAGAAAGAGTAGAAAAGCAACAAAATGAATGGACAACCAGAATTAGCTGTTTTAACTTATAATGTCAAACACAGAAAAACCTATGACGTATTGTGTATGTTAAAAGCAAAGGGATATGATCATGTAAGTGTTTATGCAAAATCTTTACATTATGTAAAACAATTTAAACCCTTGCTGGAACATCGCCCGCCAGTTTATAGCGGGATGCCGGACACTCCGACCGTATGTAAAAATTTTCGCTTTAAATATATCGACCTTGGCGATAGTGATATTTGTGTTTCAGAAAAAATTGTATTGATATGTGGTGCAGGCATCCTGTCAGATGATTTTGTACAAACACACACAATTATCAATTCACATCCAGGTTATATACCAAATTGCAGAGGATTGGATGCCTATAAATGGGCCATATACGAAAATCAGCCCATTGGAGTTACTTCACATATTCTGGGTAAGTATGTAGACGCAGGTGAGGTGATAGAACGACGTATGATTGATGTCTCTTCCGGAGATACTTTTTACTATGTAGCGCAAAAAGTATATGATGCGGAAGTGGAAATGCTAGTAAATGCTATTTCAAAACTGGATCAGGATCATATGTTTATTTATCCCGATGATTTCCTTGTACACAAAAGAATGTCTCACGAGAAAGAAAAGACTCTGTTAGAAAAATTTGAGGAACGAAAACAACAAAAATAGTCAAGAAAGGAAACTAATATGCAGCTGCTCATGCTGGTTGGAAATAACTTGAAATATGACACGCGTGTTAAACGGCATATTAATGCCGTGGCAAAATTGGTAGATAATGTGTCTGTTCTGGCACGTCCCATACCAGATGAAGATACGAACGTACCTTATTTGGCCCCCAACGTTCAACTTTCTTTTTTTCACTATTCGCCGCAGCCCCATCCAATCAATACTGCCATATTGCAATTTGCAGAGAAATGGGGATTAAAAGAAATATTTTTAAAGTGCCTTCCAATTTTAGCCTGTGACAGCTACTATCACATCCCTTGCTTAGAAAAGTATACACAATTACTGGAACAAATGGTTTCCGGAGATAGGTGGCGCGATATTACCAGCAGAAAAAGCCAGGAAATGGATCTGTCCAACGCATTGAGCTATCCATTAACTTTTTTGGAAAGTTCAGTGCAATATGCTGAAAAAGCATTGGAAACGAACGCGGATATTGTCTGGTGTAATGACCTAGATACCTTACTGGCAGGCGTAGTCCATGCGAAACAATACAATAGTCGTCTGGTTTATGATTTTCATGATATTGTTGCAGATATATCGGACGGGGTTTTCCCTCAAATGTACAGCAATATGTTGGTGCAGTTTGAAAAAAATATGATCCAATTTGCAAATATTGTATTGTCAATTTCGGAATCTGACCTGATATGGAGCAAGCAACATTATAATTTTGCAGCGCCGGCAATTCCTATCTTAAATTGTTCCGACGTGAAAAAAATTAATCATCTTCCGATCAAAACGGTACCAAAAAAAGAAATTACTATATATTATCATGGAATGAGCGATTCCTCAAGGGGATTATTTCAACTGGTGCAGGCGGTAGAGCAGACAGATTCCTTTAAAATTGTCCTTAGATGTTTGCCCTCGGACAATCTGGAAATGATAAAAAGATATGTAACAGACCACCATCTGGAACATCGGGTAAGCTTTTTGGATCCTGTTCGCCCGGATGAAATACCATTAGTTGCTAACAGGGATGGCGATGTCGGTTTTCATATGTGTAATGTGAACGACTGTCTCAACTGGAAATTTGCCCTTACAAACAAATTCATTGAATACACAAAGGCAGGACTTCCGATAATTACCTCTGACACTATGGAGCAAGGGAGGATTGTCAGAAAATATCATAATGGTTGGGTACTAGAGGAAAATAGCGTGGCAGGAATTGCTAAAGTCCTTCAATGTGTGTTATCCGATCAAAAGTCTTTCCCTAAAATGTCTAAACGTTCTCGTCTTGTTGCCAGAACAATTTTTAATTGGAAAAGGTACGAAAACTATTTAAAAATTATAGTGAACGGAAAGGATAAGCAGTTACAAAAGATCAGTGTAAAAGTGCAAGAACAACCTGAAATATTGGAAGCGTGGGATGCAGAGGATTGTCTCAACTGGGAAGAGGTACAAAAGCAGTTAAAAGAGGAATAAGGACATGTCAAAATATAAGTTCAAATTAAATTATGTGATTTCGGTCATTATTGTATGGACAGTATTTTGCAGCTATCTCACATCACAAATCAGTGAAGATAACATGATATATGCCATTGGAGAAATCAATACCTATGACAACACCCTTTTCGCATCCAATATATTTATGGGACAAGGCGTGTTGTCGCCACGTTTTTTTCTAGATACAGTCTTTGCAACAATCATGAATATAGATGGCGGCAGCTGGGCAATCACTGCAATGAGCATCATTTACGCCAGCGCAATTATTATGGCATTTGCGATTGTCAATATTGTTTTTTCTGTTACAGAAGATAATCAAACTCTTTATTCGCTGTGTTTGGCGTTATTACTTGTATTAAATGGCAACACATTAGCAGGTTTTTCTTTATTTGCATTACAATCTCTCAGTATTGGTATGGCATTAGCATTGGCCACATTGGGGATTTCGTTTGTGATTGGAAAAAACAAGAAATTTAACCT
This sequence comes from uncultured Acetatifactor sp., assembly GCA_947631615.1. Lineage (GTDB taxonomy): Bacteria > Bacillota > Clostridia > Lachnospirales > Lachnospiraceae > Acetatifactor. Next base: position 60,740 of record CANRLX010000005.1, on the reverse strand, counting down.
TGCATATATCTGCCTTGCATTTTCGGCGTGTTGCCATATACACGAGGGATTGTATGGTTTTATTATTATATGTATATTTTGCATGATTGATATCATTCAGGGAACGAAATTATCCCTAAAAAGGCAGTGGTGTATTCTCATATACATAATGGCAGTGCTTGTGATCATTGTCCCAAGTCTGCTTACCGATAAGCTTTCTATTTCCAACGCAGAATTTGTAAAGATTTATTCATATCAGAGACACCCTCACCACTTAATTCCTTCTTCATGGGGAATTAATAACATTTTTCGCTCACTATTTACTATTTTGAGCCTTGCAAGTTTCCGTATTATGTATCTTTTTTTCATATACAAACAAAAACTCAAATTGTTTCTTTGTGAAGCAGTTCTTTTTACATTAGCATGGTTAGGTTTGCTGGGAGTGCAATATGTTTTTACAGAGGTTTTTCCTCTTGCATTCATATCCACTATGTTTATTTCTAAAGTATTTAAATACATTGTACTTATATCATTGGTATGGGCAATAAATACCGCCTCTGACTTTACTGCCTATCAAAGATATTTATCTTCCTACGCCGTGATTTTTTATGTACTTATGACACACAATTTTGAGGGAAAATTCCTTTTTGTTTTTTTTCTAATAATCTCTGGAGTCCTTTTGTTAGAAAATTTTTGCGTATTGCGTTGCGGAAATAGCTTACTGAATCCGTTGATGTCGGGGGGGTTGTTCATTGCTCTGATTTGCTTAAGCATATATTCAGAAATCGGAATAGAACAAAAATTCATTGTTTTGTTTGCCACAATATTGTCAATGCTTTTAAAGACAGCTAGGCACTATAAGAGACAATTTTTATGGTGTGGAATATGTGGATTATCCTTGGGGTTGCTGTTATATTCCCTCTATGGAGATTTCTTTTGGATCAATAACGGACATGTGATCTTACAATCTGAAAAAAATCTTATGGTCTCTACTATGGGGGAGGATTTATATCAATTAGCTAACTCATTCAAAAGTTATACTCAAAAAAATGATGTATTTCTGGCTGATCCCAATGATAACTTTGGTGCAGGATGGTTTCAGGTGGAATCGGAAAGAAACTGCTATATAGTATACAAAGTGGTTCCTTCTTCAAAAAGCATCATGGAAGAATGGCACAAACGCTATATAGCGACAAATGACTTATTTGATAAAGAAATATCAGAAATTGAAAATATTATGACATCAGCAGATATTTCATACATTTTGGTCAATAAAGAAAATTATAATATATTTGATACATCGCCAAGATTTGATTTGTTCGTTTCATGCGAAGGTGATTCATATCGAATTTATCAAAAAGGAGAATGATTATGAAAGAAAAAATATGGAAAAATCGGCATAAGATTCTTATTGGTGTACTTCCGCTTATATATTTTATTTTTTCAATAAGATATTACTTAATAGAATATTATGTTTACGACTTTAGTCTGTATGCTTCGTGGCCAACCATGAATTATATGGCCAAGGATGGATATTCTTCGCTATGGATTTGGATCTGCAGCTTTGTGAGTTGGATGCCTCGACAAATGACATTATTATGTCTTTGTCTCCTTACACTAACACTGCTTCATTTTTCACTGCTTATATACCAGCTATTTGAAGAAAAAGGCTTTCGTTTTTATCTTTGCCTTGCCATACTTTACTCGTGTAGTATCTGGTATTATTACTATGGAAAGATATTTCAAGACTTTCCTTTTACTGCGTATTCCTACAGCATTTGTATTTTAATTTTAAACAAAATGTTTTCTCTTATGAAAACTCCGGGGGGGTATGGCAAAGATTTAAAATTGTGGTATATCTTTTGTGCAATGGCTAGTTTTACACTTTCTTGGAAGCTTTATAATGTTTTTGCGGTAGCTGGTGTGGGACTGCTTTTTCTCTGCAAAAAGGAAACGCGACAAATATTTTTTTCCATTATAAAAAGTGCCAAAAATGTTATTATTTCTATTTTTTGTGTACTTGCAGGATATGTTGTTGGAAATTATAATCTCTTGATTGATCCAATTAACACGCTAAAAGGATTGTCAGGTTTTCCGGCAAGCTATGATTTTAGCCTTTTTCTTTGGGGGAAAACAAGAACTATATGGGATCATGTTGGGGATCTGCCTTTTAATATATCCGTAATGTTTTTAGGGAGTGTTATTATTTTTCTATACATCTTACCATTGATAAACAAAAAGGTATTGTATTTTTTGACATCAGTATTTATGACAGTTTGCTTGTACTTATTTATTAGTTTTTTCTCAACAGGAGCGGCATGGCATGGTTTTAGCACAGGATTGTTTATATTGACATATATTATTTTCTTGCTATCTGAAATAGATATTGAAAAAAAGATTAATGCTCGGATGCTATTGATAGCAATAGTTTGTCAACTTGCAAGCTGCTTTTTTTACTATATCCCTAAACAGACGGAATGGTTTAATATAACTAATAAAGCAATTTCGGAGTTACAAGAAAATGAAAGTTTTATCTATGAAGATGTATTGAACTTGGTCAAGCAGACAGGAGAAGAAAAATTCACAATTGACATTGCAGTAAAGCGGTATAAACCAATTCCTACGGCCTCCATGTTATGGAAGAAGGTCAATCTTCACAACACCTATATCACACCTCTAAATTATGTTTTTGTGGATCCGTTAGAGGCAACTGATTATTTTGATTGGCGAGACCTAAAACGGTATGACAACTACACAATAGACAGTCAACTGTGCACGTATATTATATGGATTGTTCCGGATAGTTTTAAGGTATTGTCAGATGTCGCTGAATTAAACATATACAGCAATAATGCAATTACTAATATCATCCATGGTAAAGGATATAGCATTTACTTGGTGAAAAGATAGGAAAGAGAGAAAGAAAGGTGCACACAGCTACAGAAAATTTCAACAATAAGATGACGGGCAAAAAAAGCAATAGTACTGAATATGCTATAAACATTCAGGGGGGGTACCGCATAGCGTGGGTTGATGTTGCAAAAGGTATCACCATGCTTCTGGTAATTATCGGCCATACTTCTGTTAGGGATAGCGCAATTTGGACATGGTGTTATTCCTTTCACATGCCAATGTTTTTTATTTTATCAGGTTATACAGCAAACAAAGCCAACAGTTGGCACGACTATTTTAAGCATGTAAAGAAGAATTTCGTACATCTCATATTACCTTGTATTCCTTTGGAAGTGCTCCGTATCATTTTTGTTTTTTTTCAATCTGCAGAAAGATCAAGGGTTGTACTATGTAATTTAATAGTCCAAGAACCATTAAAAGTGTTCTGGGCATCGGGGGCAACCAACAATGCAGGAGATATTCCTGCGCTGGGAAGCTTATGGTTTTTAATCGCGTTATTTTGGGGCAAGGCACTTTGGGAAGCGATAGAAGTCCTTTTCCCAAAAGAAAATTTTATAATAAGTATATTTATAGCGTATATAGGTGTGGTATTGGGGCAACAGCATTATTTACCACAAGAATTAGATGTTGTAATGGTAGTAGTTTTTTTTCTCAGCTTTGGAAAAGAACTTAGGAAAATCAGTCAAGAGACCCACTATGAAAAAAATAAAAATATTATCGCGACTGTTGGTTTCTGCATATGGATGATTTGTTTGAGCAAGGGAATCCGCATCGAACTGGCCTGGCGAGCATACCCCTATGGGGTAGTTGCCCTGGTAGAAAGCTGTTGTGCAACTATTGCAGTGTGTACATTGAGCCAAGAAGTATCCAACAATATTATTGTGAGTAATATCTTTTCTTATTTAGGGAGAAATAGTTTGTTGATTTTTTGCGTGCACTCACTTGATTTTTCATATAGTTTTTTATGGGGGAATCCATTATGGTATAAAGCAGCCGTTTATCGAATCTTGTTTGACATTCTGATAGTTTTATTGCTACTAGGCACCTATAAATTATTTCAATATATAAAATTAAGCTATAAAGAGCTTTTAAAAAAGGATGAAAAATGAAAAAATTTTAAAATTGCTGTGGATGGTATTGGGTATGTGGGGTATCCATTGCTGTACTCCTGCTACAAAAAACAAAGTATATGCAGTTGATGTTATTGAAAAAAGGCTAGAGCGTGAATATATGTATGAGAAAGCAAAAGAAACAATCACAAGGGATAGAAAAACGGAAAGTTAATTTGATAAATTTGAGATGATGTATGGTTTGGTTGAAATTTATGAGGATTTTTCTTAGACAATCATTCAAGGGCGCAAATTGCAAAACTTGGAAGCAGGCCATTTGGAGATAGTATCTATTGAGTGGAAAAATCAGAGAAGCTATATGAAAAGAATCAATTTAATTTTTAATTAAAACGAAAATGGAAATTTATCTTAAAGTTTTTTTAATTTAGAATTTTGGGAAGGCAATATTTAAAAAATGAGTAAATTAAAAATAAGATTGACCTTATTAAAGAAAAATGCTAGTATTTTTATGAATAAAAATTAACAAGATATCTTTTATAAAAAAGTATTTACATTGGAGAAGCCCAGGCGTAAAATAAGGTCAAACACACAGAAAAAAGGGATGCCGCATATGAATGTCAGATATGAGGATGTATTGCACCGGCTTAAAGAAGAGCGTGCAAAACACGGGTGGACACAGAGCGACCTTTGCAGAAAGGTAGGTATGTCCCAGGGGCATTATTGCAGGGCTGAACTTGGCAAAAGCCGGTTTACCTATCATGAGCTTCAATATCTGGTGAAGGCCGGCATTGACCTGCACTATGTCTATACCGGAGAGCGGATACGCAAGCCCCGATACTATAGTTTTTTTGCTGACTGCACCGGTGCGCAGATGCAGTGCCTGGCGGAGATGGCGCTTCCTTTGATTTCCTTTTGTGCCAGGGAACTTCCGGCCGATAAGGCGAAGGATATGCGGGAGCGGGTCAAATATGTGACATGTATTTTGTCGAAGGACGACTTGGAGGATAGTGACTTCCTGCAGCTCCGTCGATATAAGGCGTACTCACAGCGATATATGGCGGGGCTTTTGGGAGTTGATGTTAAGAAATATTGCGCCTTGGAGAGCGGCAGGAAGTTTGGGGACAGTGAGCTTTTTTTGCAGATGTATAATTGCTTCCATTTGTCGCCCTTACTTCTATTAAAGGATGAGAGCGGTTTGGCAAGAGAAGTGTGCAGTCTGCTTGATCGGCTGCAGGAGGAGAGCGAAAGACGGGTATTTGAATATCTGAGAGTTGGATGCAATAAAATAATGGTAGAAAAGTCGGTGGAATAGAGAACATTTTGTATTAAAATCATATTGAAAAATTAAATCATAGGATATTTTTTACAAAAATATGGCTAAAAGTCCCAGGATGTGGTAAAGTATTCCTAGGACTTTTTGTATGGGAGGTTTTCATGAAGGGAATTATACTTGCCGGAGGATCCGGAACCAGACTTTATCCATTGACCAAGGCAATCTCCAAGCAGATCATGCCGGTATATGATAAGCCCATGATCTACTATCCCCTGTCTACGCTGATGCTTGCGGGGATTCGGGACATTCTGATCATCTCTACTCCCAGAGATCTGCCTGTATTTGAGGAGTTGTTTGGAGATGGAAGCCAGCTGGGGATGAATTTTGTCTATGCGGTTCAGGAGGAACCGCGCGGTCTGGCGGACGCTTTTATCATAGGGGAGCAGTTTATCGGAAGCGATGCCGTAGCGCTGGTTTTGGGGGACAATATTTTCTATGGGCAAAGCTTTTCCAGGGTATTGCGAAGCGTTGCGGAGCGCACGGAGAACCAGGCTGGCGCAACGATCTTCGGATATTATGTGAGAGATCCGAGGGAGTATGGGGTAGTGGAGTTTGATGCCAACGGCAAAGCGCTTTCCATTGAGGAGAAACCGGAACATCCCAAGAGCAACTATGCGGTGCCGGGGCTGTATTTTTATGACAATGATGTGGTTGAGATCGCGAAAAAGGTCGAGCCGTCAGCCCGCGGTGAAATAGAGATCACCTCGGTCAACAATGAGTATCTGCGGCGGGGATGCCTGAGTGTGGAGACTCTGGGACGTGGCTTCGCGTGGCTGGACACCGGAAACCACGACATGCTCCTGGCGGCGGCGGACTTTGTATCCGCGTTCCAGAAAAGGCAGGGGTTATATATTTCCTGTATCGAGGAGATCGCGTACAAAAGAGGGTTTATCGACAGGGATCAGCTGATACGGCTGGCACAGCCTCTTTTGAAGACGGATTACGGCAAGTATCTGATGGAAATCGCGGAAGGTCTGTAGATCGGAGGAAAATGTGGATAAAAAGATGCGGCGCTGTAGTGGACCGCGGAAATGAGGGTATCGATGGGAAAAATTCAGGTAACGGAGGACTGCAACGGGATCAAGGGGTTGAAGGTCATTGAGCCTGCCGTGTACGGAGATGCGAGAGGCTACTTTATGGAGACCTACAATTACAATGATTTCGCCGCCGCGGGCATTGATTGTCAGTTTGTACAGGATAACCAGTCCGCTTCTAAAAAGGGCGTGCTGCGGGGGCTGCACTTTCAGATTGCCTATCCCCAGGACAAGCTGGTGCGCGTGATCCATGGAGAAGTGTTTGATGTGGTAGTGGATCTTCGGGAGGGATCGGCTACGTTTGGAAAGTGGTTTGGCGTGCTTTTGTCCGCGGAGAATAAGAAACAGCTGTTCATTCCCAAGAATTTTGCCCACGGTTTTCTTGTGCTGTCTGACTATGCGGAATTTTGCTACAAAGTGACAGACTTTTATCATCCCAACGATGAGGGCGGTCTTCTGTGGAAGGATCCGGCAATCGGCGTGAAATGGCCCATGCCGGACGGAATGACGGAGAGCGACCTGATCTTTTCCGACAAGGATACAAAGTGGGGAGGCTTAGAGGCCTACAAGAGAGAAAGAGGACTGTAAACGTTGTGCGGCATTTGAAAAAAGGCCGGCTGCTTTTTTGAAAGCATTTTACGAAAGATAAGGGATCGATATGCACTATTCATTTTCTTCTGTATTAATGGCGTTTCTCACCAGCAATATTCTGCTGATTGTGATCAGTTTGTTTTTGTGCTCCAGAAAAATTATGGTTAATGCGGGCTATAAGCTGTTGGCGTTGCTTTTAGGAGTCAGTTTTCTGCGGTTTCTGTTTCCCGTTGAATTTCCGTTTACGCAGAATTTATATTTGCCGAATTGGCTTTCTGAAATCATAAAACTGGTAATCCATCCTTTTTATTTCCTGGGTGGTCACGAGATCTCCTGTTGGACATTTTTGGAAATTGTGTGGTTGATTGGTTTTATTGTGAAATTGATCGGAATGCGTAGCAAGAACGCCGCATTGTCTGTGCTGATTTCTATCGGAGCCGATCTGAGCCAGCAGGATCCTTATAAATCCGTGCTTACTCAGGTGTGCCATGACAAAAAGAAGAAAAATATCTTTAAGATTGTAACGATTAACGGCCTGCAATCGCCTATGTTGTATGGAATTTTTAAACCTTGCATACTGATCCCCAAGAATTTGGTGTTATCGGAGCGCAATCTTTATTATACGCTTAGTCATGAGGTCTCACATCATTATCATCATGACTTGGTGCTAAAGCGGATCGTCAGTCTGGTGACAGCATTTTACTGGTGGAATCCGGCCAGCCATATTTTGAACAAGCAGGTCGAATTGATTATGGAAATGCGGATCGATAATGATTTGATCTCATCGGGGCCTGAGGATCGGCTCGGATATATGAACTGCCTGATTTATATCAGAGAATTTATGATCGAACAGCAGATGATTTCCGAAGATCTTTCCGCTTCCTTCTTAAAGGGTGGTAAAGATGAGTTTAGCAAGCGTTTTGAGATGATGTTTGCAAAGGATCACCGCAAGGCACGTTCCATTACCGTATTCACTACTGCCATTGTATTGTGTATCTATATATTGTCTTATGTGTTTATTTTGGAGGCGTATCTTCCACCAGAAGGGGAAATGATAATCACTCCAGCTATGGGTAATTCCTACGTTATTGATAATGGGGATGGCACATATGATTTTTATTTAAATGATACCTATGTAGAAACAACAAATTGCTTGGAGTATTATTTTGAAGAGATTCCTATATATAGCAAGGAAGAATAACATATTTTTGAAGGAATGTTTTTGTTACAAATAGCTTACTGTTTGTTAGATGAGTCCGATCTAATAGTCAGTAAGCTTTTTATTGCTCATAACGAAACCAAAGTGTAAAATAAAACACATTTATCAAATATAATAATTATGGTATAAAATCAATTTAAAAGAAAAGGGGTAGAAAGCACTTTTCGCAAAAAGGAAATGAAAATCAGTAAAAAAGAGGGAGTATCCCCCTTTTGAATATTAATCCAATATTGGAGATACCCCCTGATAAATGATTATTTGATAAGAAAAAATATTTAGTTTTAGTCGGCATTGCGAATGAAGATCCACTCTCCGATCCAATAGCCCTTTGTACAATTATACAAACGCTTGTACCATTTCCCGTCCTCTATTTTGTAAATCCACCGAATAGCATCAGACTGAGGGGAAATTCCCGGCTCTTCAGTGGGAGCCTGTGCCTGTACGGGCATAGATGCTCCAGGGGTGGTAAGCAGGCACAAAGAAAGGCAGGTTGCGCCCAAGGCTGCAGTTAATCGTTTCATCAGTTTGTTTTTAGTCATTTGTCTTCTCCTTTTCTTTTGTGTATATTGGGACATCCTTGAGATAATGCTCCAAGGAATCCATCGTTTTTAAATAGGCACCATTATGTAAAACTTATAAGTGCCATTTCCGTTATCAATAATATAGGAATTATCAGCAATGGGGCAAACAGTTATATCACCTGTTGGAGGTGTAAATGTCTCATTTATAAAAACATACAATAACAGGAATATGCACAACACAATAGCAGTGCTCAAAAGCTATGCCCACAGGTTGCTTTTGTAATGCCCTACGATATTGATAATAAAACCAATGAGCCAGATGATTTCCAGTAAGGTTCAACAGGAAATTTCATGGCCGTTGAAAAAACAAAATGGATAAATTATAATTTGAACAGTGCCAGAAAGAAAAGTAGGGGAGATATAGATTTGCTATAAACGGTAATTCAAAAGGAAAAAGAAACCGCACAAAAACAAAACCCCAATCATAACGTGATCAACTTATAACCCGCATTTACTATAATCTTCTGAGGACCGAGAAGCAAACTTACCACTATCAACAAAATGTTGCTGGTGAGAAGCATCATGTCATGAAAACAGAAGAAAATGAGTAATTCAAATATATCCCCTTTTACACAAGTAAATTACATGTCTTTTTCGTATGTTTCCAACATTTTTTTCAGCCGCTCAAGCTCATCCTTTGCCTTTTTGGTATTCTGGCTGGTCTTCAGGATGGCTACACACATGGATGATTCTGAGATCACATTTGAAAAACTACTGTAATTCTCCGTAAAAGACTGCAGAATCAATTCCTTGGAAGCCTCCGTAGGGCGGTAGGTTCTGCTTAAAACCTTTCCGCTGTGAGTAACTCCGACCACATCCACCATACCGGCAATCAAAAGCTTACGCAGCACTGCGGAAACAGTACTCTGTGTCAAACCGGATCCCGCATTCACAATATCGATGGCGGTCATGGGTTTGTCACTTTTCCACAACAAGTTTAGGACATCTAATTCCCTCGGATTCATTTGAGACATATTTTTCCCTCCAATTCACGAAATAATTATAAGAGATAAATTGTCCCAAGTCAATAAAGTTTATCACTTTTGACAGAAATATCTATCTCCTAGTTTGCTTTCAGGATAAAATTGGAAGACACATCAGTCAATTCAGTTGATTTATACTCTTTCTAGCCATTAAAGATAATACAATATTATTGTTGTTTAGTAAAGATGTTGGTAAAAATATTCATATAATGGCAGAAAAATAGTCAAATTGATATAAAATGAAAAATATAAAAAATTACAGAGTACTATATAAGATTACAGAAGATACAATAAAAAATTGACCTCTCAAAACAAATCGCGAGCCTCCCCTTTCCTTATTGCAAAGAAAAAAGCAATATTATATAATGAAAAAGATAATAAATATAGATAGTGAAATAGATAATGCAATAAAAATGATAATAGAAAAATAATGAAAAGTTAGTGCAAACCAGAAAAATATACTTCAGAGAGGGTTACCGAGATGAATGTGGTTCTTTTGTCCGGAGGGAGCGGTAAGCGATTGTGGCCGTTGTCCAATGATATCCGGTCCAAGCAGTTTATTCAAATATTCCGGACGGAGGATGGCGGTTACGAGTCCATGGTGCAGCGTGTCTACCGCCAGCTTCGTGCCGTGGATCCCGAGGCGGCTGTGAACATCGCCGCCCCCAAGACGCAGGTATCGGCGATCCACAACCAGTTGGGGGATCAGGTGAGGATCTGTGTGGAGCCTTGCAGAAGAGATACCTTTCCGGCGATTGCCCTGGCAACCGCTTATCTGCACGATGTCTGCGGGGTTTCCGAGGAGGAGGCCGTGGTGGTGTGTCCGGTGGATCCTTACGTGGAACGGCCCTATTTTGAGGCGCTGGCCGAGCTTGGACGCCTGGCAGAGGAGGGACAGGCCAGGCTTGTGCTGATGGGAATAGAGCCCACATATCCCAGTGAAAAGTACGGCTACATCCTTCCGGCGGATACGGGGAGGATCGGCAGAGTGAATGCCTTCAAGGAAAAGCCGGATACAAAGACTGCCGAAGAGTATATCCGCCAGGGAGCACTCTGGAATGGCGGAGTGTTTGCCTACAAGCTGAAATATGTGCTGGAGAGAGCGCATGAGCGGATCGATTTTACCGATTACGAGGATCTGTATGGGAAATACGATACGCTGACCGGAATCAGCTTTGACTACGCGGTGGTGGAGCAGGAGAGCGATATTAAGGTGTTGCGCTTTGCGGGGGAATGGAAGGACTTGGGCACCTGGAATACCCTGACGGAGGCGATGGAGAACGAGAGCGTAGGCGAAGCGCTGATGAATGAGAACTGCCGGAATGTCCATGTGATCAACGAGCTGGATGTGCCGATTCTGTGCATGGGCCTGAACGATATGGTGGTCTCCGCCAGTCCGGAGGGCATCCTGGTGTCGGATAAGGAACAGTCCAGCTATATCAAGCCCTTTGTGGACCGGCTGGATCAGCAGGTGATGTTTGCGGAGAAATCCTGGGGGAGCTTCCGCGTGATCAATATAGAGGACGAAAGCATGACGATCAAGGTCACGCTTCGGCCCGGGCACCGTATGAACTATCACAGCCACGAGCGGCGGGACGAGGTGTGGACGGTTATTTCCGGTGAGGGCAGAACCATTGTGGACGGCATGGAGCAGCCGGTGCGGGTGGGGGACGTGATCACCATGCAGGCGGGCTGCAGGCACACGATTATTGCCGACACGGAGCTCAAGGTGATCGAGGTGCAGCTGGGTAAGGAGATAAGCGTCCATGACAAGCAGAAATTCGAGCTGGATGAATGAGCCCTTCCTCTTAAAGCCGGCAGGCAAGGACTATCTGTGGGGAGGACATCGTCTGAACACGGTTTTTGACAAGCGGATTCCCCTGGAGCCCCTGGCGGAAACGTGGGAGTGCTCCACCCATCCGGACGGCCCCAGTGTGGTGGCGGACGGCATGTACGCCGGAAAGACCCTCAGGGAGGTTCTGGCAAAGCATCCGGAGTATCTGGGAACCCATCCAAGGACGCGGAAAGAGCTGCCGATTCTGATCAAGCTGATCGATGCGGACAAGGATCTCTCCGTGCAGGTCCATCCGAATGACGACTATGCGAGAGAGCATGAAAACGGCTCTCTGGGAAAGACGGAGATGTGGTACGTGCTGGATGCGGCGCCGGATGCGAAGCTGGTCTATGGCTTCTGGCGGGACATGGACAGGGAGATCCTGGAAAAAAGTCTGCGGGACGGCACGGTGGAGAAATATCTGCAGAAGGTGCCGGTGAAGAAGGATGATGTCTTTTATATAGAGGCGGGTACGGTACACGCCATCGGGGCGGGAGTGCTGGTCGCGGAGATACAGGAAAGCTCCAACCTGACCTATCGGTTGTACGATTACGGGCGGGTGGATAAGGACGGAAAACCCAGGGCGTTGCACGTGGAAAAGGCCCTACAGACGGCTGATCTGCGCGCCAGCACGGAACCCAGGCAGCCCATGCGCGTACTGCGCTATAGCAGGGGCTGCGCGGTGGAGCTGCTCTGCAGGTGCAGGTATTTTCAGGTGGAAAGGCTTCTGCTCAACACAGCGGATCAAGAAGCGGGAGCGCAGATGCGGACACAGGGCAATTCCTTCCAGGTGCTTCTCTGTACGGACGGGGACGGAGCGCTGAGCTGGGAGCGGGGAGAGATCATCTTTCACAGGGGCTCCTGTATGTTCCTTCCGGCGGATTCGCCGACCCTCAGGCTCTTGGGGAAGGCACAGCTGTTAAGAGTGGGCTGTTGAGACCTTGCAGTCAAAAGAGGTAGATGTACAACCGAAAACCGCAGACTTACAACCGAAAACTGTAGATTTACAACCGAGATCTGCAGATGTACAACCGGAAACCGCAGAAAGACGAAAGCGGAAAGCCAATAAAAGGAAAAGGTGGGCGAGAGAATGAAAAAAGCATTGATCACAGGGATTACAGGGCAGGACGGCTCCTATCTGGCGGAGTTTCTGCTGGAGAAGGGCTACGAGGTGCACGGGATCACCAGGCGCAGCTCCTTTCCCAACACTGCGCGCATCGATCATCTGATCGCAAAGAATGTCATCACGCTGCACGACGGGGATCTGACGGACTCCTCCTCCCTGAGCCGCATTATTGGCACGGTTCGGCCGGATGAGATCTATAACCTGGCGGCGCAGTCCCATGTGCAGGTGTCCTTCGACGTGCCGGAGTATTCCGGAGAGGTGGACGCCATCGGTGTGTTGCGCGTTCTGGAGGCGGTCCGCATCCTGGGTCTGACGGAGAAGACAAGGATCTATCAGGCGTCTACCTCTGAGCTGTTTGGCAAGGTGGAAGAGACCCCCCAGCGGGAGACGACCCCCTTCCATCCCTACAGCCCCTATGCGGTGGCGAAGCAGTACGGCTTCTGGATCGTGAAGGAGTATCGCGAGGCATACGGCATGTTTGCGGTGAACGGCATCCTCTTTAACCACGAGTCGGAGAGACGGGGGGAAAACTTTGTCTCGCGCAAGATCACCCTGGCGGCGGGACGTATCGCGGAGGGGCTGCAGGACCATCTGGAGCTCGGCAATCTGGACTCCAGGCGCGACTGGGGCTATGCGAAGGATTATGTGGAGTGCATGTGGATGATGCTGCAGCAGGAGACGCCGGAGGATTTTGTCATTGCTACCGGTGAGCAGCACACGGTGAGAGACTTTACGGAGAGGGCCTTTTTGGCCAACGGCATGGAGATCCGGTGGGAGGGCTCCGGCGCCGACGAGAAGGGCTATGACAAAGCCACCGGCAAGCTGCTGGTGAGCGTGAATGCCGCATGGCTCCGCCCTACCGACGTGGACAATTTATGGGGGGATCCCTCCAAGGCGAAGAATGTGCTGGGATGGAATCCGCAGAAAACCAGCTATGAGGAGCTGGTGCGCATTATGGCGGAGCACGACAGAGCGCTGGCAAAACGTGAGGCAAGGATGCAAGAAAGGCATTGACAAGCAAAAAGGTACGTTGTATTATTGTATACAACAGGGGCGGAAGCCCAGGACAAAACATAGAGAGACAAAGGGACGAGGATGTTCTGCGAAAGTGGAATGTCCTTGTTTTTTTATGGACAGGAGGGCGTGCTATGTATGATTTGGATCTGTTGGAGCAGGCGGACACCGTCAACGAGCTTTTGGCGCGGTACGGCGTAAAGTTCGGCATTTACAAGGACAATACCTTTAAGGAGCAGCTGTTTCCCTTCGACGCGATCCCCCGCATCATCGAGAAGGAGGAGTTTGCCTATCTGGAACGGGGATTAAAGCAGCGTGTGATGGCGTTGAATCTCTTTTTGGGGGATATCTACGGGGAGAAAAAGATCGTGAAGGACGGCGTGGTGCCTGAGGATTTTATCTTTGCCTCCAGCGGTTATCTGGCGGAGTGCGAGGGAGTGCGTCCGGCCCGGGGGATCTATTCTCACATCTCCGGGATCGATCTGGTGCAGGGGAAGGACAAGAGCTGGTATGTGCTGGAGGATAACCTGCGGGTGCCCTCCGGGGCTTCCTATCCCATGATCGCCAGGGAGCTCTGCCGCAGGAGCAGCCCCGAGACCTTCCAGCACGTTAAGCTGGAGGACAACCGAAACTATGCGCAGCTTTTGCGCAAAACCATGGATTATGTCAACGTGGGCGGACATACGGTGATCCTGACTCCCGGCCGGTACAACGCGGCTTACTTCGAGCACTCCTATCTGGCGGAAAAGACGGGCGCCCATCTGGTGAACGGCGCGGAGCTCACGGTGCGGGACGACAAGCTCTACTATGTAAATTATGACGGCAAGCTGGAGCGCGTGGGGGCGGTGTACCGCAGGATATCGGACGAATACCTGGATCCCATGAATTTCAATCCCGAGTCCGTGATCGGCATCCCCCATATATACGATGTCTACCGCAAGGGCAATGTTGCGCTCTTGAACGCGCCCGGCAACGGAGTGGCGGACGACAAGGGGATCTATTACTTTGTGCCCAAAATGGTGAAGTATTATCTGGGGGAGGAGCCGATCCTGCAGAACGCGCCCACCTATCTGCCCTTTTACGAGGAGGATATGCGGTACGTTCTGGAGCACTTTGACTCTCTGGTGCTCAAGGATGTGGCGGAAGCGGGGGGCTACGGCGTGGTGTTCGGCAGCAGCATGACCGGAGAGCAGAAGGCGCACTTTATGACGCTTTTAAAGGCGGAACCCAGGAGGTTTATTGCCCAGGAGGTCATTGACTTTCTGGATATTGACATTATGGAGGGGAGCCGGACAGTCCCCAGAAAGGCGGATCTGAGAGCCTTTGTGCTGATGGCGGACGAACCGATGGTGTGGAAGAGCGGGCTCACCCGATTTTCCAGGAATCCGGATTCTTTTATCGTTAATTCATCTCAGGGAGGAGGATTTAAAGACACATGGGTATTATCTCAGTAGAACAGACAAACCGGCTGCTGTGGCTGGGCAGATATTCGGAGCGGGTATACACTACGCTGCGCCTGTATTCCCGCAGCTTTGACGCGATGCTGGATGAGAAGTCGGACAGCTACGCCGACTTCTGCCGGATGATCGACATTCCGGACGTGTACGGCTCCAAGCAGGTGTTTCGGCAGAATTATCCCTTTGACGAGACCAATCCGGATTCGATCTTCAGCAATCTGGACCGCGCGTATGACAATGCCATCGTGCTGAGGGAGGAGATCGGCTCGGAGGCCCTCTCCTACATCCAGCTGGCGATCTACGACATGAACAAGGCCCGGGTCAGCAGAGCCCCGCTGATCGAAATGCAGAGGGTGATCGACAACATTCTGGCCTTCTGGGGGATCGTGGACGACAGCATCGACTCCCAGCAGGTGCGGAATATCATCAAGACCGGAAAGCGGATCGAGCGCGTCGATCTCTACGCCAGACTGGGGATCGCCAGGAGGGAGCTCAAGAGGGAGATCAACCGGCTGGTTCCGCGCATCGACCGCAGCGGGATGGAATATGACAGGGAAAAGGTAAATCTTCTGAAAGCTCTTGTGGAAGAGCCGGAAATCAATTATTATAAGATTGTGGAAGAAGTAGAGACACTCTTATAATAAGGAGATTTGGGACGATCGTGAGAAAGCTTACCTTTGATTACTCCATGCGGGTGGATTATGAGACGCCGGTGGCAAACTGCTATTATACGTTTAAATGTATTCCGGCGGACACTGCCAGGCAAAGGCTGGAGGAGATCCGGCTGTCGGTGAAGCCCGGCGCGGAGGAGTTCCCGAAGGAGACGGGGAGGGGAACGGATTCCTTCGGCAACCGGTTTCTCTATGGCAGCGTGAGAAGCTCTCACGATTCCTTCCTGTTTTGTGCCTCCGGCGTGGTGAGCGTGGGGCTGAGCGACCGCGATCCCCTGGAAAACCCGGCGATGCTCGGCGCATACCGATACCCCCACGGGCTGACCGTACCCGGGGAGGGGCTGCGGAACTATTGGGAGAGCGTGCGCTTGCCGGAGGAGGACTCCGCCTTTCGCAAATGCGAGCGCCTGATGCACTGCCTGTATCGGGATTTCACCTATGAGAAGGGAGTCACCCAGGTGAACACCACCGCGGAGGAGGCGTGGCGCCAGCGAAAGGGCGTCTGTCAGGACTATGCCCATATTCTGGTCACGCTGTACAGGCTTGCCGGTTTTCCGGCGCGCTATGTCATGGGGATGCTGCTGGGAGAGGGCTACAGCCACGCCTGGGCGGAGGCGCTCTGTGACGGAAGCTGGTACGCGTTTGATCCCACCAACGACTGCGTCGTCACCGACTCCCATATCCGTCTGGGCGTGGGACGGGACGCCTCCGACTGCAGGATCAACCGTGGCGTTATCCACGGCGGCGGCGCGCAGACCCAGACGGTGAGCGTGATCGTCAGGGACGCGGACGCATGAAACTTAGGAACGGAAAGGTAGGTTGCTTATGATCAAAACGATCGCCTCCGTAGAGCTTCCTGTGAAGGAAACGCTGGAGATCAAAAAACACCGGATCCTTCCGGAGGGGAAGGGGACCAAACGCAAGCGCATCAGTATCGTCACCGGAATCCACGGCGACGAGCTGGAGGGGCAGTATGTCTGTTTTGAGCTGACGAGGCGCATTGAGGAGCAAAAGGAGAATCTCACCGGCATCGTGGATATTTATCCGGCTATGAATCCGCTGGGGATCGATTCTGTCACCCGGGGGATCCCCGGCTTTGACCTGGATATGAACCGCTTGTTTCCCGGAAGCCGCGACGGCGATATGACCGAATATCTGGCGGCAGGGATCATCAGGGACGTTCAGGGCTCCGATCTGTGTATCGACATTCACGCCAGCAACATTTATCTGACGGAGATCCCCCAGATCCGGATCAACGAGCTGCACAAGGATTGGCTGGTGCCCCTCGCAAGGGAGGCCAATGTAGATTTTATCTGGGTACACGGGGCGAGCACGGTGCTGGAATCCACCTTTGCCTTCAGCCTAAACAGCCGCAATACCCCCACCCTTGTGGTGGAGATGGGCGTGGGAATGCGCATCACCAGATCTTACTGCGAGCAGCTGGTGGATGGGATTTTCTGTCTGATGAAAAAGCTGGGCATCTGGAAGGGGGACACCATCGTCCCGAGACAGCCGATCCTCTCCGAGGATCCCGACGATGTCAGCTATCTGAACGCGGCCACCTCCGGCGTCTTTGTGCAGGATGTGAAGCACTGGGAGATGCTTAAAAAGGGCGACCTGATCGGGCGCATTATAGATCCTCTGCGGGGGATCGTGCTGGATGAGGTGCAGTCGCCGGTGGACGGGATCCTTTTCACGATCCGCGAATATCCCATTGTGGACGAGGGCTCCCTGGTGGGTCGGCTTTTGAGGAAGGAAGCCCTGGGACACGGGAAATAACACACAGGAAATGATGCACAGAAACCAGCGCGCGGCAAATAGCGCACTGCAAATAATATGCGGGAAATAACGTGCAGGAAATAACACGCAGAAACCAGCGCACGGCAAATAATATACAGGAAATAACACACGGGAAAACGCCGTGGGAGAGAAGAAAATGTCATGAAGAAAAAGGTGATATATGAGATCCGGTCCCTTTACCGCGACAACTTTCGCGTGACGGGGTACGAGTTTGGAAAGGGAAAGAAATCTGTCTGTATCGTGGGCAGTATCCGCGGAAATGAGATCCAGCAGCTCTACACCTGCTCCCAGCTTGTGAAACGGCTGAAGTTTATGGAGCAGGAGGGGCAGTTGATCGACGGGCACCGGATCCTGGTGATCCCCTCGGTCAACCCCTGTTCCATGAACATCAAGAAGCGGTTTTGGCCCACGGATAACACGGATATTAACCGGATGTTTCCCGGCTACGACCTGGGGGAGACCACCCAGAGGATCGCGGCGGGAGTCTTTGATGTGATCCAGCATTACGACTACGGTATGCAGTTTGCCTCCTTTTATATGCCGGGCACCTTCACGCCGCATGTCCGCATGATGAAGACCGGTTTTGAAGATGTGGAACTGGCGAAGCTCTTCGGGATGCCTTATGTGGTGCTCCGCACCCCGAGGCCCTACGACACCACGACCTTAAATTACAACTGGCAGATCTGGGAGACCCACGCTTTCAGTATCTACACCACCACTACGGAGGAGGTGGACAGGGAGAGCGCGGGCATGGCGATCCGCTGCGTTCTGAATTTTCTGGCGAAGCGCGGCATCGTGCGATACCGGGGACATGACGGCTATCTCTCCATGGTGGTGGAGGATCGGGATATGGTGAATATCCGCACGAAAGAGGCGGGGATCTTTGAGGCGTGTGTGCGTGTCGGCGAGGAAGTGGCCCGGGGGCAGACGACGGCGAGGGTCATCGATCCCTACGAGGGAGAGACGCTGGAAGAGCTGTATTCTCCGGTGGACGGGATCGTGTTCTTCGCCCACAACGATCCGCTGACCTACGCCAATACGGCGGTCTTTAAGCTGATACCAAAAACAGAATGAGAGAAAAGGATGTTATTGCAAGGCGGGGCGGGCTCTGGTAAACTAAAGGAGTGAGGAGCAAAGAAAAAACAACAGGGAGTGGGCGGTATGGAGCGTACAAACGGGATGCGGGCCTCAAAGGATCGCTATATTGACGGTATTTTTTTTGTGCTGCTGCTGGGCGCGGTGTCCGCAGTTCTGTTGAAACTTTTTTATCGCCAGACCGTGTACTGCTGGACGGCGGAGGGAATCTACCACTCCGATATGAAGGCGTATATTCTGGAAATGCAAGGATTGGACAGCGGCTATCACTTCCCCTATCCCGTCTTTTTTAAGCTGGGAGCCTTCCTGCATTTGTTTATGGACGCAAATCTCGCGGTGGCCCTTGCAACAGTGCTCCTGGAGGCGCTGGCAATGGTGGTGGTGAAGCTTGCGCTGAATCGGCTTGTTCTGAATCAGCTTGCGCTCGAGGGCTGGAGGGAAGCTCCCGGGGGCAGGATGTGGTCGGCGGGGATCCTGATCAGTCTGGTGACCGTCGCGCTCTTTTTTGTCTCCATGCTGTTTCCGCCGGAGGGAAGGTATCTTCCGGGGATCAACTTCCGGTATCTGGGAGTCTTTACCGGCAACCCGTTTCACAACGCCACCTATCTGGCGGCCCGGCCTTTTGCGATCCTGGCCTTTTTGTGGCTCGTAAGGCTTTTGGATCTCTATGAGAAGGACGGCGGGGGAGCGGTGAGGGACTTTCTTTTCTTCGCCCTGTTTTTGCTGGCGGCGACCATGACCAAGCCCAGCTTTACCATTGTGCTGGTGGGGACGGCGGGACTTGTCATGACCTATCGGCTGGTGCGCGCCCGTTTTCGCAATTTGGTGCCGTCGATTTGTCTGGGCCTGTGCTTTGTGCCCACCTTTCTGGATCTGCTCTATCAGTACCGAGGGGTGTTTGTGCCGGAGGAGGGCGCGGAGGGAGGCATCGGTTTTTCCCTCGGCGAGGTGTGGAGATCGTACTGTGGGAACATTCCGCTGGCGGTCTGTCTGGCGGTGGGTTTTCCACTTCTGGTGCTCCTGCTGCATCGGAAAGAGTGGAAGGGCAATCCCCTTTTTCGCTTTTCGTGGCAGATGTACGGGATAAGCTTTGCTATGGCATTTTTCCTGTATGAGAAAGGTTTCCGCAAGCCAGATTTTAATTTTTCCTGGGGGTATCTGTACGGGATCTTCTTTGTATTTTTGAGTTCGGCGGCGCTTTTGCTCAAAGATACGGCCCAATGCTTTGGAAGCCGGTCAGACGGCAGTAGAAAGGGAGCGGGGAGCTTCTTCGGGCTGTGCGTTTGCGCGCAGTGGCTGGCGCTTTTGTGGCATCTTGCGTGCGGACTATACTACTTTTGGGGAATTTTTCGGGGCGGGATGTACTACTGAGCCGCAGGAAATCGAAAAATATTTCTAAACAAGATCCTGCTGTACTTGAAGAGGCAGGCAGCGTGAGTTGTCTGCGAAATGAGGTGGTATCACGAGATGACGGCTCGTCCTTATGGTTTCATAAGGGCGGGTTTTTTAATGGCCGGAAAAGCTGGAGAGAGCTGTCAGGGAGGAGCGGCCTTTGACGATTAAGTTTGGTATGGACCCTTCTGCGCCGGATATTCATCTGGGACACACGGTAGCGTTGCGGAAGCTGCGGCAGATGCAGGATCTGGGACACAAGGTGGTAATTATTATCGGCGATTTTACAGGAAGAATCGGTGATCCAACGGGAAAGGTGAAGGGCAGGACGGCCTTGTCAGAGGAAACCGTGAAAAGAAATGCGCAGACCTACTGTGAACAGATTTTTAAGGTCCTTTTTACCCATTGATGCAGGCTTATGATTCTGTGGTGATCCATGCGGATCTGGAGCTGGGCGGTACCGATCAGACGTTCAATATTCTCATGGGCAGAAATCTTCAGAAAGCGTACGGACAAGAAGCCCAGGTGGCTATGTTTATGCCGCTTTTGGTAGGATTGGACGGAAAAGAGAAGATGAGCAAAAGCCTGGGAAATTATGTAGGGATTGATGAACCCGCGGAGATAATGTTTAAGAAGCTGATGGAGGTGCCGGATGAGCTGATTGTCACTTATTTTGAGCTGGTGACGGACGAACACCCAGACCGAATCGCGGAAATCCGGCAGCAGCTTGCAACCGGCGTGAATCCCAGAGATGTGAAATTGATTCTGGCGGAGACCGTCACGGGACTGTACCACAGTCGGGAGGAAGTGGAAGCTGCCAAGGCTTACTACAGAGAGGCTTTCAGCCATAAGGCCATACCGGAAAAGCTGCCGGAATTGCCCGTCCGGGCCCCCAGGATGTACTGAAGATCGGGAGGAAACGATTTGTGCGGTTTGTTTGAGTGCCTTTACCCTCTCAAAATAGGAAAAACAGGGAAACTTCTGTGTTTACATTTCAGTTTACAATATGTAGCTTGACAGAATAAGTTACATATTGTAAACTGGAGATACGAAAAGCTGGAGGAGATACCGTCTGATGAGCAGGACATATCATTCCATTACTGAGAGTGAAGAAATCATATTAAATATTCTTGAAAACCATTATCCGATTACGATGAAGCAGCTCATAGAGCTGGTAAAAAAAGAAAAAAAATGGGCCGACAGTACGATAAAAACATTTGTAAACAGATTAGTAAAAAAGGGGTGCGTTACCGTCATTGAAAAAGAGGTACAATATTTTATGCCCGTACATTCACGAGAAAAAAGAGGCATAAGTGCACTCGGGGAGCTGATCGATAAGTTTTATGATGGACAGTGGCAGCAAGCGGTATTGAGTTTTGCTGAAAATGAAAAAATTACACAGGAAGAATTAGAAAGTGTGTTAGATTATATCAAAAATCATAAATAGAATAATTATAAATAGAATATTCAGGGGGGCATATGTCAGAGATATTGTGGAATATCATAGGTGTTACATGGATGGGATGTATTATCATGCTTGTCCGCCGAACGAATGGAGATAAAATTCATCCGCAGGTAGTAACAGCATATTGGATCGTTTTCTTTGTTATTTCATTGTTTCCACTGTCTTTAGCTGCCCACATGGGAGCTGCTATGGACGATGTGAATGACATAGGCGAAGTGAAAACGATATCTGGCAGCAGGCAAAAAGAATATTTGGAATTAGAGGCTGTGTTGGAGAATCAACAGGATTCAAGCATCTTACAAAAAGAAGCGACAAAAAATGGTCTTGCGGAAATCTGTTTGATGATATGGATGGCAGGATTCTTGCTCCGTGCGATCATAAAAATACTCCGAACAATAAGTATCCGAAAAAGAATCAAAGAACAATGTATCGGCGTGCACTCCTGTATTTCCGTAGGCAAAAATAAAGTTAATGTATGGATTACAGAGGATATAGGCCCTATGGTATATGGAATAAAACCTGCTATTTATGTGCCAAAGGAATTTAGTGTCGGTGATATATATCATAGTATTTTGCTGCATGAAAAAAACCACATTATCCGAAAACACCATTTGCTGCTATTGCTAATGGATATCATGAGCTGTGTGTATTGGTTTTTGCCATACTATGAAAAAATTTTTTTGCGGGCATTGCGAGAGGATATGGAAACCAGATGTGATTATGAGGTGATTAAGAGCAAAAGTGTAAATCCAAAAGAATATACATTACATTATGCAATCGTGAATGGACATCAATCAGGCATTAAGGTTTCTTTGAACTTTAGCAAGGAACAGGTTATGAGAAGAGTTGACCGCATCCTGAACTACAGGCTGAACGTGAAAAAGTCCGTGTGTATGTCATTTATTTTGGGGATCCTGGTGATGGTCTGTGTCCTGTCGGTTGCGGATTTCTATTTAAAGCCGGACAGGAATGGATTTACGAAATGGGAAATCAAACAGGCCAAGGAAGAGGTTGTCCACATGATGGATGCGGTATATCAAGGGGATGAGCAGAGGGTCTTGCGTTATATTGATAAAACCGGTCCGCTGAGTGATGTGACGAATTTTTCAGATATGCAATGTGATTTATGTGAGATCCGTTATTTCCCGAACACGTCAAATTATTATGAAAAAATATATAAGGAACAATACCAGTTACCGGAAAAGGAAATGATACATTTGGAAGGAATTTTAAAAAGGGAAGGGAGGAAGGTGATATGGGGGTTTACGCTTGTATTTGACGAAACCGATGATACATGGAAGCTTTATGACTGGGGACAATAAGGAGGAACCATCTGCATATTTGCAATTTTTCCCCTGGTATGGTATGATTGGTGTATTATAGTACGAAAAGATACCGGCAGGCGTGAAAGAGAGGTCATTATGTTAAACAATAAATCGGTTTTGATCACCGGTGGAACCGGCAGCTTCGGAAAGGCGTTCACCAGGTATGTGCTGGAGCACTATGAGCCGAAGAAGATCATTATCTACTCCAGGGATGAGTTTAAACAATTCCTCATGCAGAATGAATTTAAGGAGTATGCGTCCAGGCTGCGCTTCTTTATCGGCGATGTGCGGGACAAGGAGCGGTTGAAAAGGGCTCTGGAGGGAGTGGACTATGTGGTGCACGCGGCGGCGTTAAAGCAGGTGCCCGCCTGCGAGTACAACCCTGCCGAGGCGATCAAGACCAATATCAACGGGGCGCAGAATGTGATCGACGCCTGCCTGGACACGGGCGTCAAAAAGGTTGTGGCGCTTTCCACGGATAAAGCGGTGAATCCTGTGAATCTGTACGGAGGGACCAAGCTGGTGTCGGACAAGCTCTTTATTGCGGCCAACGCCTACGCGGGCGCAAAGGATATCAGCTTCTCCATTGTGCGCTACGGAAATGTGGCGGGAAGCCGAGGGTCCGTGATCCCCTTCTTCCAGAATATGATCCAGGAGGGCGTGACCACACTGCCCATCACGGATTACCGCATGACCCGTTTCTGGATCAGTCTCCGCGAGGGTGTGGAGCTGGTGATTAAGGCTCTGGAGGAGGCAAGGGGCGGCGAGACCTTTATCTCCAAGATCCCGTCCTTTAAGATCACGGATCTGGCGGAGGCCATGCTGCCGGGCTGTGAGACTACGGAGGTGGGGATCCGCGAGGGGGAGAAGCTGCATGAGATCATGGTGACGGTGGAGGATTCCCCGAACACCTACGAGTATGACAAGCATTTCATCATTTATCCCCAGATGGTCTGGAGCGAGAGCAAGAAGGCGAAGCCCACGGGCAAGCCGGTGCCGGAGGGCTTTTCCTACAGCTCCGGCAACAATACCTGGTGGCTGACCGTGGAGGAGATACGGGAGCGCCTGAAGGAAGTGGATATTCATTGATTATGTGGACAGCATATCCGAGAGCTTTTGGAGGATGTGCTGTCCATAAATATATCGCAAAAGTACGTTGGGGTGGCAGCCGTCCACCAGATATTCCCCGTGGTTTTTGCGGTCGATCCCAAACTCCTCATAATTGTTCATGCAGTCGGTGTCCAGCTCCTCTGCCAGCGCGAGCACGGCGTCCACATAATCGGTCAGGCGGCCGCCCGAAGCGCTGTTGATCCTGCGGCCGTAAGCGTAGTAGGAAGTGAAGTTGGGGGTGGCCAGGATGATGCGGCAGTCCGGGTAGGCCGCCCGAAGCTTGCCCACCGCCAGGCGGATGCCCCCCTGGAAGGTGAGGGGGTCGAGAGGGTCGTCGGAGGAGATCGGCATACCGAAAAAGTAATCGTTGAGGCCATAGTTGATCAGGAAACACAGCTGATCCGTGTGCTCCCGCTCAAAGGCTTCTATTCCCGAGCGGGGACTGTCCGTCTCATCATAGGCGCTTCCGTCGCCCGCAAGAAAGTCGTCCACGATGGTGTTCAGCGTAGGAACCGCGGGATTCCGGTTGCCGCAGGCGCTGGTCCCGCCCAGCCCCAGATTGTAGGTGTGGGCGCCGCTGAGTCCGGCCACGACGCCCGGGATGGAGAGAGAGTCTTGGAAGTTGCCGATCACGCTGTCCCCGAAGAAGACGATGGAGTAGTCCGAGTAATCCGGATAATCCACGGGGGGCGCCTGCACCAGATCCGTCATCCGCTGAAAACGCTCCTCCATATTGTTGGGAGCCAGCCGGTAATTCTCATCCCGAAAGGTGTACGCCAGGATCGTCTGGTTCACCTCGGCGGAACACGCGTTGTAATCCGCATAGTTTCCGGGATTGGCGATCAGCCATTCCTCGTATCCCAAAAAGTAAATGATCACATTGCTGTACGGAATGTACAGGTTGACCAGGTTGCGGTAGGAGGTGATAAGCTCCGCGTACTGCCGGTCGGACAGAGTGCGCAGATAATCCAGGGAGTAACAGGGCAGCAGGAGCTCAAAGGTGGTGTCTGGGTACTTGATGGCATACTCCGTCAGATATTTGGCGTAATCGCGCATATAGAGGGAGGTGTGGTGCCCGTAGAAGCCGCTGATCACGTAGGGATCCAGGCCGATGTAGACGTTCGCCAGACTGATGTTTTGGGAAAACCCTTTCTCCAGATAATCGCCGATATCGGAAAGATTGGTGAAGGTGTGGTCTGCCCGCATGACGGATATGGCGCGGAAAAGGGAGAAACATTCCGCGTCAAAGGTTTCCGGCGCATACATGGACAGCAGGAGACCGTCGTAATTGCCGCCGTTTAAAGCGGCGATATCCGCCTGGCGCGTTTCGTCCGAGCGGAAGTGATGGGCCCGCCTGTCAAACACCAAAAGGACGATCAGCCCCACAGCCGCACACAGCAGGCCGCAAAGGATCAGCCCGGTTTTGAGTTTGGTTTTCTTCCAGCTTTTTTGTTTACTTTTCATACTTTGTTTTACTCCTATTCTCAGGCAGTCTGCACAGGCTGATCCCCTGTGCCGCATAAGGCAGCAGGAGCAGTCCGTACAGGAAGATATAGCGGCTGTTTGCCTCCCAGATCATATGAAAGAGAAAACCGCCGAATACGCCGATCAGCCCCAGGTACACGAAAAGTCTCTGGGAGGGGTTTGTTTCCTCCCGGGAGGTTCGCCGGACGGGGAGGGCGGCGAGGCTAAAGAGCAGCGCTCCCAGATACAGAATAGTTTGATAGAGGTTGCAGAAGCCGATAAAATACCGGCTGTATCTGCCCTCGTACAATTCTTGAAAAAATTCCGACCGCCCGCCGAAGGTGGCAAGCGTCGCCTGTCTGCTGGCATAGGTGCCGTCCGCCCACTGGGAAAGGTATTTGTGCAGATAGAAGGAGGCGGCGTAGGAGGGGTGCTCTGCAAAGAAATGAAGGCGCTCCCGAATGGCGGCCCTGCTGTACTCGTTGGTGAGCTCTGTGTCCATGCCGGTTTCCTGGTAGAGCGTAAAGTTAAATCCGTTGTACCATCCGTTTCCCCGGGAGGATTCCTGCATACCCATCGCGAAGTAGGCCGAAGCGGGCACGCCGGTGCGGAGGGTGTTGTCCGCGCGGCGCTCGTAAAAGGCCCTGGCGAGGGGTAGGATCGAGAGGCTGCACACCGCGCAGGCGAGCGCAAATACGAGAAGCCGGTATCGTCCGGAGGAGACGGCCTCCAGCAGCACGACCAGCACCGCCGCGATGATCAGGATCAGAGAATTTTTGCGGAGCAGGACGCTGGCGGACAGAAACAGAAGGGCTGCCGCCGCGTAAAACCATTTTTGGCCGCGCGGCACATCCGCTTTGCACTTCAACAGTTTGAGCAGAAAGAAAGCGCCTGCGGAAAAGGCGGCAAAGGAAGGGATCTCCCCGTACACAAAGGAAGAGTAGAGAAGCAGCGGGAGATTGGTCCCCGCAAGGAGCAGATACAGGCAGTCCGCGCGCTCGTTTTCCCAGAGAAGATGCACCGTCCGGTACTGACAAAAAACGATGGCACAGACCAGAAGGACGTAGATCCCCTTGAGGAAATGGTAGGCGGGGAAGTCTATGGGGATCCGGTTCCAAAGGCGGATCAGGGGCTCGTAGAAGGACACCAGCCCGATCTGCTGGGGGTAATAGGAGAGATACGAGTCCGTGGGATGTATGACAGAGGTGTCATTGTTTGCCAGACATTCCGCCGCGCGGTAGACGGAGAGCGCGTCCGCCGCCGGCACCGTCCTGCTAAACAAAATCAAAATGCAGCCGCCGAGCACATACGCAAGGAGCACCAGCCCAAGCAGGACAGGGAGGCGTCTGCGCGGTTTTTGGCAGACAAAGCCGCTGACCCCAAGAAGGAAGAGCAGAAAGAGGGCGCCCCCCGCAAGGCTGACCAAAGGGTTGTCCAAACGGGTGAGGACCTTCTGCGTGGTCATGTCCTCCGCGTAGCAGGTGGAAAAAAAGGCGCTCAAAAACAAAAGCGCCGTAAAGAGCGGGGCAAGGATTCGGATAAAGCGGCAGGCCGCGCGGTATACATTCCGGAAAAAGGCGGTCATAGAAAGCTCCCTTCCAAAAAATTTCTTTTCACCATATCACCTGATACCACAAATTATATCACAAAATATTTCATAAAAACAGTAGATGATTGGGGGTAATCGTGTTAAAATAGAAATAATGAGAAAAAATAAGAATGGAAAAATCAGTAAAGAGTGAAAAACGCGAGAGGAAAGGGTTGCGCACGGAATGGATAGGATTGCGGTATTGATTCCCTGTTTTAATGAAGAGCAGACCATTGGCAAGGTGGTGCGTGATGTGAAGTATGCGCTGCCGGAGGCGGTGGTGTATGTGTACGACAATAATTCTACGGACCGGACCGTCCCGCGGGCGTCGGAGGCAGGCGCGGTGATCCGCAGAGAGTTTAAACAGGGAAAGGGAAACGTGATCCGCAGGATGTTTCGGGAGATCGACGCCCAATGCTATCTGATGATCGACGGGGATGACACCTATCCTTTGGACTGTGCCAGGGAGATGGTGGACAAGGTTTTGGTGCACCATGCGGACATGGTGGTGGGCGACAGGCTCTCCTCCACCTATTTCACCGAGAATAAGCGCCCCTTTCACAACTTTGGCAACAGCCTGATGCGCTTTGGCATCAACAGTCTGTTCCGGTCGGATATCAAGGATATCATGACGGGTTACCGCGCGTTCAGCTATGAGTTTGTAAAGACTTTCCCCGTGTTTTCCAAGGGGTTTGAGATCGAGACGGAGATGACCATTCACGCGGTCAACTGCAATATGCAGGTGGAGAACGTGGTGGTGGAATACCGCGACCGTCCGGAGGGCAGCGTGTCCAAGCTCAACACCTACAGCGACGGCCTGCGCGTCATCCGCAAGATGATCCAGCTCTACAAAAATTACCGGCCGCTGCGCTTTTTTGGATGTCTGTGCTTTCTGCTGGTGTTTGCGGCGCTGCTTTTGATGCTGCCCATCGTCCGCGTCTATCTGGCTACCGGCCTGGTGCCCAGGTTTCCCACGCTGATCGTGTGCGGCTTTATGGTGCTGGCGGGGATCCAGTCCTTTTTTGCCGGTATGATCTTAGAGATTATGGCGGCGAAGGACAAGCGGGATTTCGAGTATCGCCTGAATCAGGTGCACCGCCAGCGGATGGGGTGTGAGGAGTCGGCCGATGCGGGAGAGTAGAGAGCTTCTTTCCAAAAAAACAGGATATCTTTTATTTGCCCTGATCGGCTTTGTCACGGTCTTTTTCTGGAAGGCGGAAAAGGATCTGGCGGAACAGGGAAACCTTCTCTGGACCGGTGGGTATGTGGCACGGCTCCTTCTGTGCAGTCTGTTCTTTGGCGCGCTCTTGGGAGGCGGGATCTGCTTTCTTCTCTACGCGCTGGCGGAGGGAAGATGCCGGAGCCTGTTTGCGGGGATCGGAGGGAAGGAGCCGAGGTTTTTTGTCTGGCTGAGAGGGCTGAGCGTTCCCAAAGTGTTTGCCCTTTCTGTGCTGTTTCTCGCCGTCAGCTGGCTGCCGGCGTATCTGGCGTATTATCCCGCCATCTGTGCCTACGACGCGCCGCTTCAGGTGGGACAGGCCGTGGACGACTATCTGATCGACCACCATCCCCTGGTGCATACGCTCCTGATCCGCGGGGCGATCTTTTTGGGAAGGGACGTCTTTGGGGACGCCAATGTGGGGATCGGTATCTATGCCGGACTGCAGCTTTTGTTTCTGGCGGCGTCCTTTGCCTACGGGATCGCCATGCTGCACCGCTTTTTGATTAGACCGCTCTGGCAGCTTCTGGTGCTGCTCTACGGTATGTTTTATCCCTTTCACTGGTATATGGCGGTCACCATGACGAAGGACACGGTGTTTACCGGTTTTGTGATTCTGATGACGGCTGCGCTCTGCGCGCTTCTTTTGGAAGGGCGGGACGAGCTGCGGCCGAGGGGGACGGACGCGGTCCTTTCGTTTGGCACGGTCGGGGTGATCCTTTTCCGAAACAACGGGAAATATGCGCTTTTGGTGTCTCTGCTGATCCTGCTTTTGGCGGCGCTCTTCGGGAGGGCGCGCCGAAGACTCTGGGGCAGGATTTTCGGCGCGATGGCGGTCTCCTTTCTCTTGGGGAACCTCCTTTTGTCCGCGGTGTTTACCCTCTCGGGGGCAAAACAGGGGGACCGGAGGGAAATGCTCAGTATGCCCATTCAGCAGCTGGCGAGGACCATGATCTACCACGGGGGCGTGGGGGTTCTGCCGGAGGACGACAACACGATGCGCGAGGAGGATCGGGCGCTGATCGACGACTTTCTGCTGGACGGGGCATACCGGTGGTATGACGCGGATTTCACCGATCCGGTCAAGGCGCATACCAACACCTACGTGGTAAGATACCGCTACGCCGAGTTTTTTGAGACGTACTTTCGACTGCTTTCGGATTATCCGGGAGATTTTATCAATGCGGCTCTGGCCGTCAACGCGGGGTATCTCTACCCGAACGACGAGTCCCACGCGCACATCAACGAGCAGGAGGGGCTGACGGGGCGCGGCTACGTGCAGACTTACTGGTACGAGGCGGATCTGGTGCCGAGGGGGATCTACAAGGATTCCAAATGGGAGAGCCTGCGGGAGATCCTGGAGCGGTGGGCGGACGGAAACACATACCTGAAGCTGCCGGTGCTCAAATATCTTTTTGTCCCGGGAAGCTACCTGTATCTGTACCTGGTTCTTGCGGGATATCTGGTGATCCGGAAACGCTGGCGGATGCTGGTGCCCTTAGCCTTTGTGCTGGGGTACTATATCACGCTGTTTCTGGGGCCTACGGTACAACTGCGGTATCTGTATCCCGTGATGGTGCTCCTGCCCTTTGTGGCATTGTTTCCTCAAAACTCTGAAAGGATAACGACGGCTCATGACGACAGATAAACTGATTATCGGCGCCGGCTTGTACGGCTTATATGCCGCACTGTACTGCGCCCGCAGGGGGCAGCGGGTCACGGTGCTGGAAATAGAGGCGGAGCCCTTTACCAGGGCGACCTACATCAATCAGGCCAGAGTACATATGGGCTATCACTATCCCCGTTCTCTGGCGACCGCGCAGAAATCGGCCGGCTATTTTAAGCGGTTCGTGGAGGACTATGACTTTTGTATTTTGTTTGACTTCGATCAGGTGTATGCCACATCCGGCCATTTCTCGTGGACGGACGCCAAGGAGTTTCAAAAATTCTGCAGGGACGCGGGGATCCCGTGCAAACAGCTCCCTGTGGAGGAGTACTTTAAGGAGGGGAGCTGCGACGGGGCGTTCCTCACCAGGGAGTACACCTACGACGCCCACATTCTGCGGGATTACTTTTTGGAGGAGCTGGCGGGATATGCCGGTGTGAAGATCTGTTACGGGCGGCGGATATCCCGCATCGCAAAGGGGGAGAGAAGCTATGAGGTCACGGCTCTGCACGAGGGGCGGGAGGAGCGCTATGAGGCGCCCTTTGTGCTGAATGCCACCTACGCCTCGGTGAATCAGGTGCTCGCCCGGGTGGAGGGAGCCGCCACAGAGTCCTTTGGCTTAAAGTATGAGCTCTGTGAGATCATTCTCTGCCGTGTAAACGACCGGCTGAAGGATGTGGGCCTCACGGTGATGGACGGGCCGTTTTTCTCCATCATGCCCTTTGGAAAGACGGGCTGTCACTCCTTAACCTCCGTGACCTTTACCCCCCACGACACCAGCTACGACACGATCCCGCGGTTTCCCTGTACGGAGGAGGGGCTCTGTCGGGAAGGGTGGCTGGGAAACTGCGATGTTTGCGACAGAAAGCCGGAGAGCGCCTGGGAATATATGTCGGCGCTGGCGCGCAAGTATATGAGGGAGGAATACCAGTTTGCCTATGAGAGATCGCTCTTTTCCATGAAGCCGATCCTAAAGGCTTCCGAGATAGACGATTCCAGACCGACGGTGATTCGGAGCGTTTCAACGGATCCCACTTTTATCAGCGTGCTGTCGGGCAAGATCAACACGGTGTACGATCTGGACGAGTATCTGGATTGACCGCGCGGCGGTCAGGCATAGACGGAAGGAGAAGGTGCCCTATGGAACCGAACAAAGAGAAAAATTTCGTGTCCTGCGTCATTTATCTGCACAACGAGGGGAGCGCTGTCCGAGGCTTCCTGCGCAGGATCTGTCAGACGATGCGGGAACATTTTGAAAAATACGAGATCGTGTGTGTCAACGACGGCTGTACCGACGACACGCTGGAGCAGATCCACGCCTTTTTGGAGGAGCTGGAGCGGCCGCCGGTGGTCAGCATGATCAACTTAAGCTTTTATCAGGGAGTGGAGACCGCTATGAACGCCGGAAGCGACCTGGCGGTGGGAGACTTTTTGTTTGAGTTTGACAAGTGCCAGCTGGATTTTGACGAGGAGCTGATCATGAAGGTTTATCAGCGCGCGCTGGAGGGCTACGATGTGGTGGCGGCGGCGCCCCTCTACGGGGTGGATCTCAGCTCCCGTCTGTTCTATGCGCTCTACAACTGGGGCAGCCATTACCGGAGCAAGCTCCGCCAGGAGCGGTTTCGCGTGGTCTCCCGCAGGGCGGTCAACCGGGTGAACCAGATGAATACCTATATCCCCTACCGCAAGGCGATGTATATGAACTGCGGCCTGAAGACGGATACCATCACCTATGACAACCGCAGGACGGTCGTGTCACACCGGAGCAGGAACCAGGAGGAGAGGGGCAGCCGCAGCACGCTGGCCGGAGATACCATCATCATCTTTACGGATGTGCTGGAGCGGCTTTCCCTGGCGGTGAGCATCGTGCTCTTCGGGGCGCTGATCATCATGTTCGGCTATATCGTGTACTCCATCTTCAGCACGGTGCGGCCTGTGGAGGGCTGGCTGTCCATTATGGCGCTTCTGTCCTTCGGTTTCTTTATGATGTCGGTGATGCTGACGCTGATCTTTAAATATTTGTCCGTCATTCTGAGCATGAGCTTTAAACGGCAGCGCTATGTGGTAGAAGGAGTGGAGAAACTGACCAAATGATGCTTACGATTATTTTTCCGGTATTGAATGAAAGACTTAGGCTGGAGAGCGGCGTGACGCGGACGGTGGAGTATCTGCGGAAGATCGATTTTCAGGACTACGAGATTCTTATCGTGGACAACGGTTCGGAGGACGAGACGCCCCAGATCGCGGGGATGCTGTGTGAAAAGTATGAGAAGGTGCAGTATGAGCGCATCCAGGTGCGCGGTGTGGGCGCCGCCTTTCGGCGGGGCGTGGAGCTGAGCCGCGGAGACGTGGTGGGCTATATGGACATTGACCTGTCCACGAACATCCGGCACCTGGGGGAGGCCATCCATCTGTTTGAGACACAGCGGGAGGTGGAGTACATCAACGGCAGCCGCTTCGCCAGGGAGTCGGACACGCGGGGGCGCAAATGGTATCGCAAGATCACGTCCCAGGGGCTTTTGATTTTGCTGAAGGTGTTTCTGCGGATGAAGTCCACGGATGCGATCTGCGGTTTTACCTTTGTGCGGAGCGGCACGGCCAAGTCTCTGATCGCACAGTGCAGCGACGACAACGGATGGTTCTATATGATCGAGTTTCTGCTGCGGGCGGAGAAAAGCGGCGTGAGGGTGCTGGATTATCCGGTGGAGTGGCAGGAGGATTACAACACCACGGTGAAGGTGTTCAAGACGGTCTGCAATTACCTGGTGCAGATCGCCAGGCTTTGGAAGGAGTTTTACCTCTAGGCGTTTTTATGGAGCTCTTTGCAAGGCTTGAGGAAGAGAGAAAAAGGTTACCGTGCATACGGTTGGCGGACAAGGAGAGTGGCATATGGCACAGCATTTGAAGAGGATCGATCTGACGAGAGATTTTGAGGCGCACAGGCAGGAGTATCTGGATGCCATCGGCAGAGTGTGCGGGGAGACGGCGTTTTCCGGAGGGAAGTATGCGGATGCGTTCGACCGAGAGTTTGCGGAATATGTGGGCAGCCGGTACGCCTGCGGCGTGAACAACGGCACCTCGGCGCTCCACTGCGCGATGCTGGCGCTGGGCGTCGGACCCGGCGACGAGGTGATCGTGCCGGCGAACACGTACATTGCCACCGCCTGGGGCGTGAGCTACACCGGCGCGACTCCGGTGTTTGCGGACTGTACCGCCGACACCTGGGAGATCGATCCGGCGGATGTCGCAAAGAAGATCACGGAGCGCACCAAGGGGATCATCGGGGTGCATCTCTACGGCCAGCCCTTTGACGTTTCCGGCATCCAAGCCGTTGCGGAAAAAAACGGCCTGTTTGTGGTAGAGGACTGCGCGCAGGCCCACGGCGCAAAGTTTGAGGGGAAAAACGTGGGCACCCTGGGGGAGATGGGATGCTTCAGCTTCTATCCCGGCAAGAATCTGTACGCTTTCGGGGAGGGCGGCAGTGTGACCTGCGACAAAAAGGAATATTACGACCATATCACGCGGCTCAAAAACCAGGGCTGCGATGTGCGGTATTACCACGATGAGATCGGCTACAATTACCGTCTGGAGGGGATTCAGGGGGCGGTGCTCTCCGTGAGCCTGCGCTTCCTTCCCGAGTGGACCAGGCGCAGACAAAGGATCAGCGAGCGGTATCTGAGGGAGATTCAAAATCCCCGGATCACCATGCAGAGGCATCCGGAGAATACCACGCCGGTGTACCACCTGTTTGTGGTCACGGTGCCGGATCACGAGGATTTTGTGCGCTATATGGCGGAGGCGGATGTGGAGTGCAATATGCACTATCCGGTGCCCTGCCACCTGCAGAAGGCATACGCGCACCTGGGGTATCGGGAGGGAGACTGTCCCAATGCGGAGTACCTTTCGTCCCACTGTGTGACGCTGCCCCTCTTCCCCGAGATGACGGACGAGGAGGCGGAACGGGTGATCCGGTTGTGCAATCAGTATTCGTAGAGGATTCGGGGTAGGGCGATATGCAGCAGACGGTGGGCCGCAGAGCGGCAGAGCATACAAAGAAAACAGGGCTTTCGGGCTGGCTTGGCGCCTGGGCCGGGGAGTGGAGACGGCAGAGTACGGCGGGCAGGTTTGTATTCCTGCTGTTGCTTGTTCTCTATACCGCGGTGACGCTGTATCTGTTTGTCATGCAGTGCTATGAGGTGCCGGATTTTGTGTCCGATATGCCCGCCTATGTGGACAAGGTGCGCGGTGTGGCGGGCGAGTATGAGTTTCCCTATCCGTTGTTTTTTTCCGTGGCCAAAGCGCTGTCCTGGATCTGCGGTGCGCCGCTTGCGGTGGCTGTCACCACGGCCCTTTTGAACGGGCTTGGGCTTTGGATCACGCAGGGATATCTGTGCCGCGGACTGCGCGCGCTCCTGTTCGGAAGCGCCGAGGCGCAGGAGGGAGAGCGGTGGATCGGGCCGGCTGCCACCTTCCTCACCTTTGCCCTGTTTCTTCTGGGGAATCTGTATTCCCCCAAGAACACTTCTTTTTTCGGATTTGACTACGCGTACCGCTGCATGGGGATCTATACGCCCAATCCCATCTGGAACGCCACTTATCTGGCGACCAGGCCGTTTGCGGTCGTTTGCTTTTTTGAGGGTTGCCGGATGCTTTCCGATCTGGAGGGGCTCTGGCGGGAGAGAGGCGCCTCGGGCTGGCGGGAGGTCTTTGGGGCTTTCCCGTGGAGGGACTGTATTCCGTTTGCGCTGAGTCTCTTTCTCACCACGCTCACCAAGCCGAGCTTTACCATGGTGGTGGTGCCTGTCATAGGGCTGTTGCTTGTGGGACAGGGAATCCGGAGC
The DNA here is from genome assembly GCA_947631615.1 of uncultured Acetatifactor sp. Lineage (GTDB taxonomy): Bacteria > Bacillota > Clostridia > Lachnospirales > Lachnospiraceae > Acetatifactor. The sequence continues at coordinate 25,970 of CANRLX010000005.1, read as the reverse complement.
AGGGGAAGGAGTCTCCCTTATGCGGTCTGCCTGTGCGTGACCATGATTCCCACGGGTTTGGATCTTTTGTATCAGTTTTTCGGGGTGTTTTCCGGATCCAACGCGCTGGGGGAGGAGACGGGGATCGGGTTTGCTTTCGCCAGGGTGTGGAGCAATTACACCGGAAACATCCCGCTCAGCATCCTGATGGGGATGGCGCTTCCCATTGGGGTTTTGGTGTTAAATGGGAAGGAGCTTCTGAGAAACCGGTATTATCGGTTTGCCTGGCTTGTGTATCTGACGGCCACGGCAATGTTTCTGTGCCTTTATGAGAAGGGGTTTCGTATGCTCCACGCCAACTTTTCATGGGGCTATATGCACGGTATGTTCTTTGTGTTTTTGATGACGCTTCTTTTGATGTGGAAGAATACGCTGCAGTGGCGAAGAAGCGTTAAGGTGGTTTTTGTGGCGGCGGAATGGGCGGTGTTTTTCTATCACCTTGTCTGCGGCGTCAATTTTCTGATGTATGCGCTGCAGGGAAAGGAACTGGCGGGATTTTAGGATGCGAAGGTCGGGACGGCTCCGCGTGAGCAGAGAACAAATTTTATTTTGGGGGATCCTGTCTGTGGGGATCCTGCTCCGGTGTATCGCGTTTGGCAGTGTGCCGGCGGGAGTGAACCAGGACGAGGCGATGGGCGCGGTGGATGCCTGGGCGCTCTCCCGCTACGGAACGGACCGGTTCGGCGTGCGGCTTCCGGTACACTTTTCCGCGTGGCAGGTCAGCCAGATGAGCGTGCTTTTGTCCTACCTTATGGTGCCCTTTCTGAGGGTGGGGGGACTGACCTTGACGGCGGTGCGCCTGCCCATGCTGCTTGTAAGCTGCGGCGCGATGGCGCTTATGTATCTGGTGGGGAAGAGGCTTTTCTCCCCCGGGATGGGACTTCTCTTTCTGGCCCTGACTGCCATAAACCCCTGGCATTTTATGCAGAGCAGATGGTCGCTGGACTGCAATTTGTTTCCCCATGTCTTTCTGCTGGCGTTTTATCTTCTCCTGCTGGGACTTAAGAAGCGGAGGTTTTTGTATCTGTCCATGGTCTTTTTCGGGCTGACCTTTTACTGCTACGGAATCGCGGTCTATTCGGTGATCCCCTTCCTCGCGGTGTTTGCCCTGTGGTGTCTTAAGAAGGGACAGCTTCTGCTGCGGGAGGTCCTGTGGTGCGCGCTGATCTTCTGCGCGGTGGCGCTGCCGGAGATGCTGGTCATGGCCATCAATCTGTTTCACTGGGAGACCATCGAGACGCCGCTTTTTACCATGAGCCGTTTTCCGGAGAGCGTGCGCGGAAACGATATTCTCTTTCTGCATTTTTCCCTGGCGCAGCTGGGAAGCAATCTCTGGTATCTGTTCAGCCGGATATTCCTCCAGATGCCGGACTATGTGGTGAATGCGCTGCCGCAGTTTGGGCCCATGTACCATGTGTCCATTCCCTTTCTGGCGATCGGGGCCGTTTCGTTTACGCGGAGGCTCTTTCGGGAGCGGGAGCCGGCGCGCAAGACGAGGGATCTTGCGCTGTGGGGCTTTTTTGTCACCGGCGTGTGGGTGGGGATCATCACCTACCAGGTGAATGTGAACCGGATCAATATCATCTTTTACCCGATGATCATGTTGTGCGGGTACGGGCTGTGGTGGACGGCAAAGCGGCTGCGGAGCCGCGCGAAGCTTTTTGTGCCGGCGGCCGCCTGCGTGTACGGGCTCTGCGCCGTTTGGTTTCTGTTTACTTACTTTACGGACTTTCGCGAGGAGAGCAGGATCTACTACAATGAAGATTTTTTGGAGGCGGCAAGGGATGCCGACCGGATGGAGGAATATGATACGCTGTACGTCACGGGGAACATGGGATGGCAGTTTAATCGGGAGATGGCGGAGATTTTGACGCAGTATTCCTGTGAGATCGACGCACTTTACTATCAGGAGAAAAGCGATGTGACGGGGGGACGGAGGCTGCTCCCCTATTCGGAAAGGTATCACTTTTTAAATATGAGGACGATGGACGGACAGGAGCCTGTCTTGGACGACAAGACCCTGTTTCTGGTACATCAGGAGGATCTGCAATATCTGAAATTTACCTATCGGATCCTGGAACGCAAGGGAGATTTTGTCATCCTGACGCCTGCCGCAGGGTAGACGGAGGGCGGTCGGATGGAAGGGGCATAACGTTTATGCGGGATCAGTGCTTGAAAAAATGGAAAAAGGCAAGGTACATGCTTTGGTATATGCTCTGCTTCTTTTTGTTCGGCGTCATTGACCAGAGGAGGGGAAGCGCGGAGGGCACGGTCCAGATGGCGGCGGCGAACTGCACCGGCCTGGTGGTCGCAGCGCTGCTCGTCCCGTCTCTGGAGTGGGGGCGCTTCCGTCACAAGGTCTATCTGTGGTGGACGGCGGCCTGTGCGGTCCTGGTGCCGTTTCTCTGTGTGTTTTGGCACCGCTTTTGGCTTTACTCCGGCCCCTGGATCACGGCGGTCCTGAATGTGGTGGTGTGGGGATATCTGGTGATCTATCTGTTCCACGAGAGACGGCGGGAGCCGGTTCGGGGAGGGCTGAGACAGCCGCTTTTTTGGGGGATCGCGGCGATGTTTCTCTTGATGTTTCTTTCGGTCCATCAGGGCCTGGAGCCGCTCTGGTGCCTGTTGATCTTCGGCGGCTTCTGCCTGGCGGGGATCCCGAAAGAGCGCAGAGAAGATTTTTTTCAGGGGATGCTGAACGGGCTGATCCTTTGGTTTTTTGTGCAGCAGACGCTGGCCTTTGGCTTCCGCCCCTATGACTATGTGCGGTATCGCGGACTGTATACGGGAGAGACCCAGAACGGGATTTTTTATATGATCGCTTCCTGTGCGTTCCTCTGCAAATGGATCTGGTCGAAGGAACAGGGCCGCCCCCGTTGGACGACGGTTCTTTGGTTCGGGCTCTCGGCGGGAAGCATTGGATTTTTGCTTTTCACCGGAGGGCGCTCCTCCCTGGTGGGCGTCTTTGCGGCCACGATTTTGGCCTACACCCTCTACGATGTGGTATATCATAAGAGCTTTTACCGATGGCTGTTTCATTTTGCCGCGCTTTTGGTCTGTATCGCGGTCAGCGTCCCTGTGGTGTACGGCTGCATCCGGTATCTGCCCGTGATCCTGCATCATCCGATCTGGTTTGCGGATGAATATCGGGAGGACGAAAGCGTGCGCTCCTTCGACCCCTGGAACAGCGAGCGGTACATCTCCTTTGAGAGGGCGCTGAGCGTCAATCTGGAGCGTGTCCTGAGAATGTTCGGCATCCGGGTGGGAACGGACACGGAGGCATATGTGTCCCTGCCCTGGGTGATGACGGCGTATGCGGAGGAAGCGGAGGGGCCGGGCAGCAGTCCTGACGAGCCCTTCAGCCTGCCGGATCTGGATCTGGAGAGCTCCATCAGCATCCGAAAGACGATCTATGCCTATTATCTGCGGCATCTGAACCTGTGGGGGCACCGTAGAGAGGAGTCCGGTTTTTATCTGACGAGGGATGTGTATTACGGTCATGCCCACAATTCGATCCTGCAGACGGCATATGACTACGGGATAGTGGCGGGAGCCCTCTATCTGGGGCTGACGCTGTATGCGATCGGGCGGTTTTGCTTCTGTGTGATCCGGCGGGGAGACGGCCAGGCCGCCGTCTGTCTGGTCTTTCTGACGGCGGTGTTCTGCTACGGGATGACCGAGTACGGCGTGGTCTCCGGAATGATCACCTGGCTGCTGCATTATTTATTGTTGTATTTTGCGGGAGAGACGAAGGGCTCTTTGGGGAGTCCGGCCCGTATCAGGGAAGAGAGGAAGAAAGCGGATGAGAGAAGAGTACAGGGATGAGGAGGCCGGCATCTATCTGCGGCTGATGACGGCGGAAGATACGGACAGGATCATCCGGTGGCGCAACAGCGACGGGGTGCGCAGAAATTTTATCTATCGGGAGCTCTTTACCAGAGAGAGTCATGAGCGTTGGATCCGGACGAAGGTGGAGACCGGGGAGGCAGTACAGATGATCATCTGCGACCTGAGGACGGATCAGGCCCTCGGCTCCGTTTATATACGGGATATCGACAGGCAGCACGAGAAGGCGGAGTACGGCATCTTTATCGGGGAGGCGTCTGCCCGGGGCAGGGGCCTGGGGACAGCGGCGGCAAAGCTGATGCTTCGGTACTGCTTCGAGGAGGAGGGACTGCACCGGATATACCTTCGGGCGCTGGCGGGCAACGGGCAGGCGATCCGCAGCTACGAGAAGGCGGGATTCCAAAGAGAAGGCTTTCTCAAGGACGATGTGAAGATTGACGGGACTTATAGGGATATCGTCTGGATGGCGGCGATAGCGCCGGCGGAAGCGAAGGGCGGGAGATAGGATCCGTTTTCAGGAGAGGAAGAGATAAGATGAAGAAGGTAAGCTTTGTGATTCCCTGTTACCGGTCGGAGCATACGCTCCCTCATGTGGTGGCGGAGATCGACGAAAAAATGAGGCAGATGACGCAGTATGAATACGACATGATACTGGTAAACGATTGTTCGCCGGACGACACCTTCGGCGTGATCCGCAGGCTTTGTCAGGAGCGGAGGGATATCAAGGGGATCGGATTTGCCAGAAACTTTGGGCAGCACGCCGCGCTGATGGCGGGGCTTCGCCACTCGGACGGGGACTATGTGGTGTGTCTGGACGACGACGGGCAGACTCCGGCGGACGAGGTGGATAAGCTTTTGGAAAAGCTGGAGGAGGGGTACGATGCGGTGTATGCCAGGTATGATCACAAGCAGCACTCCGCATTTCGCAATCTGGGGAGCAGGGTCAACGACCTGATGACCCGCATGATGCTGAATAAGCCCGCGGATCTGTATATCTCCAGCTACTTTGCAGTGCGCAGATTCGTGGTGGAGGATATGATCCGCTATGAGAACTCGTACCCCTACGTGATCGGCCTTGTGCTGCGCACCACCAAAAATATCGCAAATGTTTCGGTGACCCACAGGGAGCGCGAGGAGGGCACGTCCGGCTACACCCTGAAGAAGCTTTTGAATCTCTGGTTCAACGGGTTCACGGCATTTTCCGTAAAGCCTCTCCGCATCGCCACGGCGGTGGGAGGCGGGTTTGCGTTTGCGGGATTCCTCTATGGCATCTATACGGTGATCAAGCGCCTGGTGAACCCGGAGGTGCCCATCGGTTTCAGCTCCCTGATGGCGGCCATCGTATTCTTTGGCGGCATGATTATGATCATGCTGGGAATGATAGGCGAATACATCGGACGGATCTATATCTGTATGAACAATTCTCCCCAGTATGTGATCCGAGAGCGGCTGAATGTGGAGAGAGAGGACTCTGGCGAATGAGACGGTTTGCGGACTGGTGGAAGAGGGATAAGCGGTATGTGACATTTGGCAAGGCGGTGTTTATGGCTTTTCTGCCCTTGCTCTGCTGCCTGGTGTACTGCGCCGTGCAGGGAAGAGGGATCGGGGAGGTCTATCTGCCCTGCTCCGAGTGGAACGATGAGTTGTTTTACTTTAAACAGGTGGAGGGGATCGTGAATTACGGCTTCCCTCAGGGGTATTTCGGTTTTAACGAGAGTCATGCGCTCAGGCTGTCCTTTGCGGCGTGGAGTCCGGTGCTGGTGTTCCCCTGGATCCTGTGGGGGCTTTTGTTCGGCTGGAATCTGATGTCCCCCATCATCTGCAATCTTTTTTTGATGACGCTTGCCTGCTTTTTCTTTGTGTGGCTTGTGCGGCCCACCTGGAGGCAGCTGGGGGTACTGGCGTTTCTCTTTTGCCTGTTTCCGCTGAATGTGCGCTATATACTCTCGGGTATGCCGGAGGTGATTTGTTTTTCCCTCCTGATCCTCTTTTATGGAATTGCTTTGAATTTCCTGCGAAGAGAGAGCGGATGGAAGCTGGCCGCGCTCTTTGGCATCTCCGGCGCGCTGACTTTGATGCGTCCCTATATGCTCTTATTTATGCTGCTTCCCGCGTATCTGTGGATGCGCCGCAAAAAATGGGTGGGGCTCGTGGGCTCCGGCGTCCTGTTTGCGGCGACATTGGGCGGTTATGCCTGGATCAAGCATTATCTTGGGGCGGAATATTTTACGCCGCTCTTTTTTACGGACTGGATCACTACCTTTTTTCGGGAGGGGATCGGCGCCGGAATCCACAATTTCTTTGGAACGCTGTATTGGAAGGGAAAGAGCTTCTGCAGATACACCGTGGAAGGCTTTCGCAGCGGGCTGGCTTCGGGGGCTTTCTTTGGCGGATATCTGGCGATGACGGCGGTGCTTTTGGGGCAGACCTTCGCTGATTTTTTTAAGGGAAAGGGCGGCCTTGCCGGGGAGACGAAGGCAGCAGAAGGGGAGAGGATCTCCCTCCCCGACAAATTATTGATCGAGGGACACCTGGCATTTTGCTTTGTGGCTATGCTCGCCGCGCTGCTTCTCATGTACAAGCTCACCGAGGGAAGCAAGCATCTGCTCACCTTTATCGCGGTGGGGATCTTTGTGGTCAGCCTGATGGAGACAAGGGCGTTTAAAAAGGCGGTTCTGCTGGGGGCCCTCTTTGCGTATCTCTACAGCTATAAGGCGGTGGATCCCTACGATTATCAGGTCCCCTATGTGACCCGGGAGCGGGAGGCGCAGGTGGAGGCCTGGCGGGAATGTTTGGAGGAGGGCATCCGGCTGGAGCGGGAGGCCCCCAGCTTCCAGAACGTGATCATCTGGACCCTGAGTGACGCGGTGGGGGACGAGGCCGTCGTCACGAAATGGCAGCTTCTGTACGCCCTGCCCAAGGGAATGGGGATTAGCTGCTGTGAGCTGCAATATGTGACGGAGCATTTTGACACCCTACAGAGCCGTTATATCGCCGCGCCGCCTGGCGGAGAGGTGGACAGGCTCTGTAGAGAGAGGGGGTACCTTGAGCTGGGGAGAGACGCGGATCTGGTGGTGTATGAGAGAGGGAGATGACCCTGTGTGAGGGCGGGGACGGCTGCAGGGGAAAAGAGGAAGAATAGAAGGAGTCTTAGGTATGGCATTTGCGCATTTGCACGTTCACACAGAGTACTCTCTGCTGGACGGTTCCAATAAGATCAAGGAATATGTCTCCCGGGTCAAGGAGCTTGGGATGGACAGCGCGGCGATCACCGACCACGGTGTGATGTACGGAGTCATTGACTTTTACCGGGCTGCCAGGGCGGAAGGGATTAAACCCATCCTGGGCTGTGAGGTCTATGTGGCTCCGAACTCCCGTTTTGACAAGGAGACTGCCGGAGGGGAGGATCGCTATTACCACCTGGTGCTCCTTGCGGAGAACAACACCGGATATGCCAATCTGATGAAGATCGTGAGCCGCGGCTTTACGGAGGGGTATTACTACCGCCCCCGCGTGGACATGGAGATCCTGAACCAATTTCACGAGGGCATCATCGCGCTGTCGGCCTGTTTGGCGGGGGAGGTGCAGCGCTGTATCGTCAAGGGGCTGACGGATGAGGCGAGGAAAGCCGCGTTGAAATACGAGGCCTGCTTTGGCAAGGGAAATTTTTTTCTGGAGATGCAGGATCACGGCATACCGGAGCAGCGCATCGTAAACATGGAGCTCATGAAGATGAGCAGGGAGCTGGATATTCCCCTGGTGGTCACCAACGACGTGCACTACACCTATGCGGAGGATGTGGACGCCCACGATATCCTTCTGTGTCTCCAGACCGGCAAGAGGCTGGCGGACGAGGACCGTATGCGCTATGAGGGCGGCCAGTATTACGTCAAGAGCGAGGAGGAGATGAAAGCGCTGTTTCCCTATGCCTGGGAGGCGGTGGAGAACACCCAGCGCATCGCGGACCGCTGCCATGTGGAGATCGAGTTTGGCGTGACGAAGCTGCCGAAGTTTGAGGTGCCGGAGGGGTACGACGCGTGGGGGTATCTGAACAAGCTGTGCACGGACGGGCTGCGGGAGCGGTATAAAGAGGAGGACCTGCCGGCGGGCGACACCGGTCAGACGCTGCGGGAGCGGCTGGATTATGAGCTGGGCGTCATCCGCACCATGGGGTACGTGGACTATTTTCTGATCGTGTGGGATTTTATCAATTACGCCAGAAAAAATGACATTCCCGTGGGGCCGGGGCGCGGGTCCGCGGCGGGAAGCATTGTGTCCTACTGTCTGAAGATCACCGACATCGATCCGATCAAATACAACCTGCTGTTTGAGCGTTTCCTGAATCCGGAGCGGGTGTCCATGCCGGATATCGACGTGGATTTCTGCTACGAGCGCAGGCAGGAGGTGATCGATTACGTGAGCCGCAAGTACGGGGAGGACAAGGTGGTGCAGATCGTCACCTTCGGAACGCTGGCGGCAAAGGGAGTGGTACGGGATGTGGGGCGCGTGATGGATCTGCCCTATGCGCTCACCGATTCTATCGCAAAGATGATACCGAACGAGTTAAATATCACGCTGGATCGGGCGCTGGAGGTCAATCCGGAGCTGAGACGGCTCTATCGGGAGGACGAGAGCGTTACGCGGCTGATCGACATGTGCAAGCGCCTGGAGGGCCTGCCCCGGCACACCTCCATGCACGCAGCCGGCGTGGTGATCTGCCAGAAGGCGGCGGATGAGTTTGTGCCGCTCTCCCGGGGATCGGACGGCTCCATCGTGACTCAGTTCACGATGACCACCCTGGAGGAGCTGGGGCTTCTCAAGATGGATTTTCTGGGACTTCGCACGCTCACGGTGATCCACGACGCCGTCCGGTTCGTGGAGGAGGACCGGGGGATCCACATTGATATGGAGCATATAGACTACGACGACAAAAAGATACTGGACTCTCTGGGGACCGGAAAGACGGAGGGCGTGTTCCAGCTGGAGAGCGGCGGCATGAAAAACTTTATGAAGGAGCTGCACCCGCAGAGCCTGGAGGACGTGATCGCCGGCATCTCTCTGTATCGCCCCGGGCCCATGGATTTCATCCCGAAATATATCAAGGGAAAGAACAATCACAAGGACGTCACGTATTCCTGCCCGCAGCTGGAGCCGATCCTCGCGCCCACCTACGGGTGCATCGTGTATCAGGAGCAGGTGATGCAGATCGTGCGCGATCTGGGCGGCTACACGCTGGGGCGAAGCGACCTGGTGCGTCGGGCTATGAGCAAGAAAAAACAGGCCGTCATGGAGAAGGAGCGGGCCAACTTTATCTACGGCAACGAGCAGGAGGGCGTGAAGGGCTGCATCGCCAACGGCATCGAGGAACAGACGGCGAAGCAGATCTACGACGACATGATGGACTTCGCCAAGTATGCCTTCAACAAATCCCACGCGGCCTGCTACGCCGTGGTGGCATATCAGACGGCGTATCTGAAATATTATTATCCGGTGGAGTTTATGGCGGCGCTTCTCACCTCCGTGATAGACAATACCAAGAAGGTTTCCGAATATATCCTCACCTGCCGCAGCATGGGGATCCCGCTGCTTCCCCCCGACATCAACGAGGGACAGAGCGGCTTTTCCGTGTCCGGAGAGGGCATCCGGTACGCGCTGACAGCCATACGGGGAGCGGGCCGCCCCGCCATCGACAGCATCGTGGAGGAGCGCAGAAAACGGGGGCCTTTCGTCAATCTGAAGGACTTTATCACCAGGGTGGCGGGCACGGAAGTGAATAAGCGCCTCATAGAAAATCTGATCAAGGCGGGAGCTATGGACAGCCTGGGAGGCACCAGGAAGCAGTATATGAGCGTATACGCCCAGATTATGGATCGCATCACAAAGGACAAAAAGAATAATCTGGCGGGGCAGATTTCGCTCTTTGACATCGCCGGGGAGGAGTCCCGAGAGGAGTTTGACGTCAAAATGCCGGACGTGGGGGAGTACAGCAAGGAGATGCGGCTTGCCTTTGAGAAGGAGGTCCTGGGGATCTACATCAGCGGGCATCCGCTGGAGGAATATCAGGAGCTCTGGGAGCGCGTGACCACCAACAACACCAACGATTTTGCCCTGGATGAGGAGATCGGCACCGCGCGCGTGCGGGATGAGTCGCGCGTCGTGGTGGGAGGGATCATCACGGACAAGAACATAAAGTACACCAAGCACGATAAGATGATGGCTTTTTTGACCCTGGAGGATCTGGTGGGGGTCGTGGAGGTCATCGTGTTTCCCCAGGACTATGAGCGCTTCGGCGGTATGCTCGTGGAGGATGCCAAGGTGTTTATCCGTGGGCGGGCCGCGGTGGAGGAGGACAGGGACGCCAGGCTGATCTGCGGGCAGGTCGTGACCTTTGAGGAGGCCGCGGCCAAGCCCGCGGGGGAGCTCTTTGCAGACAAGCGGGACTCCGACGGCAGAGGGCGGGGCTATGACAATGCCGGAGGCCGCAGCCCGGGGAAGGGGACCCGAGGGTCGGAGGGGCAGGGGGAAGAAGCCCGGGCAGGACAGGAGCAGGGGAAGGACAGGGCTCCCCGGAAGGCGGCGAAGGCGCCTGAGGGGGTCTGGATACGGTTCGAGGATGCCGCAGGCTATGCGGCCCGGGAGAAGGAGCTTTTCGCCGCGATCGCGGATTCGGCCGGACGCGACAATGTGGTGATCTATTTAAACAGCGACAAGACCTTCAAGATCCTTCCGGCCAACAGACGGGTCCAGGCCGACGAGGCTTTGAGGGTGCGTCTGAGCGGGCTGTTTGGAGAGGAAAATGTCCGTTTCCTGACGAAAGCTATTGAAAACCGTTAAAAAAAGGGTTAAAATTTAAGAAGTCAAAGGGTGAATTGTGTGACAAAATAGACAGAGTAGACAGAGGCTTGTTAGGAGGTAACGTCATGGCAAAAGAGATTAAGACGATCGGCGTTTTGACAAGCGGCGGTGACGCGCCGGGCATGAACGCGGCGATCCGCGCGGTTGTCCGCACCGCTCTCGCCAGGGGCCTGAAGGTCAAGGGAATCAAAAAGGGATATCAGGGCCTTTTGAACGAGGAGATCGTTGACATGGAGGCGCGCAGCGTCTCGGAGATCATCCAGCGCGGCGGCACGATTTTGGGAACGGCCAGGTGTCTGGAGTTTAAGACGCCGGAGGGCCAGAAGAAGGGCGCGGACATCTGCAGAAAGCATGAGATCGACGGCATCGTGGTGATCGGAGGCGACGGCTCCTACCGAGGGGCGCAGGCGCTGTCCAGGAACGGCATCAATACCATTGGGCTGCCGGGCACCATCGATCTTGACATTGCCTGCACCGACTACACCATCGGTTTTGACACGGCCGTGAATACGGCTATGAATGCCATAGACAAGGTGAAGGACACCTCTTCTTCCCATGAGAGATGCAGTATTATCGAGGTGATGGGGCGTCACGCCGGCTACATCGCCCTCTGGTGCGGCATCGCCAACGGCGCGGAGGATATTCTTCTGCCCGAGAAATACGATTTCAATGAGCAGATGATCATCAACAACATTATAGCAAACCGCAAAAAGGGCAAGACGCATCATATTATCATCAATGCGGAGGGGATCGGGCACTCCACCTCCATGGCGCGGAGGATCGAGGCCGCCACCGGCATTGAGACCCGGGCCACCATTCTGGGGTACATGCAGCGAGGCGGCAGCCCCACGGCGAAGGACCGCTATTACGCCTCCATCATGGGGGCCTACGCGGTGGATATCATGCTGAAGGGAAAGACCAACCGGGTGGTCGGTTATCAGCATGGAGAGTTTGTGGACTTCGATATTGAGGCGGCGCTGAATATGGAGAAGAGCATCGACGAATATCAATTTGAGGTGGCACAATTACTGTAGCATATTATTATAGAAAGAATACGTGTGCCTGCTGTCGGATCGGATAGCGCATAGGCGCGCGGAGGAAACACGAGAGCGGCCCTTTGACAGAAGAGGTCGCTCCGTTTGTGAATGAGGAGATTACAGATATGATCACAAGCGCCGCCAATCCGAGGATCAAGCAGATCCTCCAGTGGCAGAGAAAGGCACGGGAGCGGGAGAGGGACGATATCTTTCTGGCGGAGGGGCCCAAGATGTATGAGGAGGCGCCGCCCGACTGGATACGGGAGGTGTATCTCGCTCGAAGCCTGGAAGAGAAGCTGCTCTTGGGAGAGCTTGCGCCGGCTTTGTCGGAGAAACTGCGGCAGTCCGGCTATGAAGCGGTGGAGGATGGGCTGTTTCGCCGCATATCGGACACGCAGACGCCCCAGGGCATCCTGACCGTGCTGCGGCGTCCCCATTACACGCTGGAGGAGCTGCTGCAAGGGAGGGAGCCGCTTTTGGTACTGTTGGAGAATCTGCAGGACCCGGGCAATCTGGGCACGATCCTGAGAACCGGAGAAGGCGCAGGAATAACGGGTGTTATCATGAATAACCAGACGGTTGATATTTATAATCCAAAGACCATACGGGCGACGATGGGATCCATATATCGGGTGCCGTTTCTTGCGGTGGACGACCTGGCAGAGACCGCCCGAGGGCTGCGGGCCCGCGGGATCCACACCTATGCGGCGCACCTGAAAGGTAACGCATGTTACGACACATTTTCCTTTCGGGAAGGCACCGCGTTTCTCATCGGAAACGAGGGGAACGGCCTGACAGAGGCCGCTTTGGACGGCGCGGAAAGCTGTCTGCGGATCCCCATGGAGGGACGGGTGGAATCTCTCAATGCCGCAGTCGCCGCAGCGCTGCTCTTGTATGAGGCAAACCGGCAGAGAAGGAACGGCGCATAAAACGCAAGACTCACAGAAAACGTAAGGCTCATAGAACGTAAGGCGCATAAAACGTAAGACTCATAGAAAAAGCAAGACTCATAGAGCGCAAGGCTCTGTGAGCCGGAAAAGTCAGAGAGGAGACGGTTACGGTGAAGGACAGAAAAATAGGATTTATCGGCTTGGGAAATATGGCGTCCGCTATGATCGGGGGTATGCTGCAGAAGGGGGTCGTGAGGGCGGAGGATATCCTTGGCTTTGCCAGGACGGAGGAGACCAGGAAACGGGTCAGGGATCGGTTTTCTATTCGGATAACAGACGGCAACGCGCAGGCAGCGGCCCAGGCGGATATTTTATTTTTGGCGGTCAAGCCGATCTTTCTTCCGGAGGTGATCGAGGAGATACGGGATGCGGTGCGCCCCCAGACTCTGATCGTCAGCATTGCCGCAGGAAAGGATTTGGCTTATCTCAAGGAGGCGTTTGGGGGAGAGGACAGGAAGCTGATCCGGTGTATGCCCAATACCCCCGCGCTGGTGCTGGAGGGCTGTACCGGCGTGTGTGCCGCGGAGACCGTGACGGAGGAGGAGCTCGGCCAGGTACTGCTGCTGCTGGAATCCTTCGGCAAGGCCAGCGTGGTGCCGGAGCGTCTGATGGACGTGGTGGTAGGAGTCAGCGGGAGCGCCCCCGCGTATGTTTTTCTTTTTATAGAAGCGATGGCGGACGAGGCCGTGGCGGAGGGGATGCCCCGGCAGCAGGCGTATGAGTTCGCGGCGCAGGCGGTGCTGGGGAGCGCCAGGCTGGTGCTGGAGACGAAGCAGCATCCGGGGGTGCTGAAGGATATGGTGTGTTCTCCCGGCGGCACCACGATCCAGGCGGTGAAGGTCCTGGAGGAAAAAGGGCTGCGGGCTGCGGTCATGGATGCCGTGGAGGCCTGCATCGAAACCTCCAGAAGGCTGTGAAAATCGGGGGTAAGGGAGAGGGGATTCAGAAGTTCCAGATTAGTGCTTGACAAACAGAAATCGGTCTGCTATCATACCTTTTGTAACAAATGTAACAAAGTTGTAATAAAATATTAAGAAAGAGTCATAACTTTGTTAAGGATAGAGAGTTTTTGTTATTGGAGGTAATGTGAGATGGCAGGACGCAGGAAAGTGTCTGCCGCACTTCTGGGGATTGCTTTTTCCCTGTGTATGACAGTGCAGGCAGGTATGACCGCACAGGCCAGCAGCGGTAATTATCTGGTGGATATGAACGGCGGCGTTGCCGCGATTCTGGATCCCGGCGACAACGACACCACAGAGATCATAAACGCCACGGCGAAAGCGCTCAATCTGGATCTGAGCGCTCCGGAGGAGGAAAAGTCCAACTTGGTCATGGCGAATGTGCAGAATACGCTGAATGTGAGGAGCGAACCCAGTGAGGATGCCGAGAAGGTGGGCCTTCTGTATAAGGACTGCGGAGGCGTCGTCCTCGACAGGCGCGACGGCTGGACTCTGCTGCAGTCGGGCAATGTAGTGGGCTGGGCGTCGGATGAGTATCTTCTCTTTGGGGAAGAGGCGAGAGCGCTGGCGAACGAGGTGGGAAGAATGATCGCCACCATCGATACGCAGACGCTGCGCGTCCGCGCGGAGGCGGATCCCAACTCCGCAGTCTACGGCCTTCTCCCCCAGGGGGAGATCATGGACGTCGTGAACGCGGACAACGAGGAGTGGGTCTGCATCGACTATGAGGGAGATGACGGCTATGTGTCCGCCGAGTTTGTCACGCTGGACTTCCAGATCGATGCCGGCGAGACGATGGATGAGATCAAGGCGCGCGAGGAGGCCGAGCGCGAGGCAAAGCGTCATGTAAACTACGGCGAGTACACTACCGATGCGGACAGCGCGAGACTGTTGGCGGCGCTGATACAGTGCGAGGCCGGCGGCGAGGGCTACGAGGGCCAGCTGGCAGTTGCGTCCGTGGTCATGAACCGTGTCAGAAGCGGGGCATATCCCGGAAGCATCCACGGTGTGATCTACGCGTCCGGTCAGTTTACGCCTGCTATGAACGGCAAGGTAAACTCCGTGTACGAGGCGGGGAGCTATTCCTCCAGCTGTCTGCAGGCGGCGCAGGAGGCGATCGCAGGGACCTCCAATGTGGGCGATATGACCCACTTCCGCAGAAACGACGGGCGCGACGGTCTGGTGATCGGAAACCACGTGTTCTACTAGAAATCCTGGATTCCCAAAAGCGTATAACAGACAGGCGGGCGGCATACCATAAGGGTGTGCCGCTTTTTTCCTGTCTGATATGGCAGAAAAAACATTGACCTGTCTGATATTTTGTAATATATTGTATATAGGCGGCAATAATGCCGAGGGATGGGATGCCGCTTCGGCGGCAGAATGAGAGGATGTATGAACGAATTTATTATTTTTTGGCTGGTGGTTTTGATCGGTTCCATCCTGGTGGAACTGGTCAGTCTGGGACTGACCTCCATCTGGTTTGCGGGCGGCGCGGTGGTGGCTGTTCTGGCGGCTGCGCTGGGAGCGCCTCTGTATGTGCAGATCATTTTGTTCCTGGCAGTCTCCCTGCTGCTTCTGGCATTTACCCGACCGGTGGCGGTGCGCTACTTTAACCGAGAGCGCGTGAAGACGAACGTGGAAAGCCTGGTGGGACGTCAGGCGATCGTCATCAGCGAGATCGACAATCTCCAGGGCATCGGACAGGTGACGGTGGGAGGACAGGAGTGGAGCGCCCGAAGCTATGCGGAGGACGGAAAGATCCCCGTGGGCACCGTGGTGGTGGTGACCGCTGTGAGCGGCGTCAAGCTCATCGTGAAGGAGGAAGCTTCCGTAAAGGAGGAAGCTCCCGGGAAGGAGTCCTAGCGTGCGCTCGGCACCCTCCTATAAGCTGCAAACCATAAAATACAAGCAATAAAATATAAGCAATAAAAACAAACAATAAAATGCAAACAAAAAAATGCGCGCCGTGGGAATATGGCGCAGAAAGAGGTTGAAAATGTGGATTTTACCGATTATTCTGATTCTTTTGATCCTGTGGATTTTTACGTCCTGCATCAAGATCGTACCCCAGGCACAGGCGTATGTGATTGAGCGTCTGGGCGCCTACCAGGGAACCTGGTCCGTGGGCTTCCACCTGAAGGTGCCGTTTCTGGACAGGGTGGCGCGGAGAGTGAACCTGAAGGAGCAGGTGGCGGATTTCCCTCCCCAGCCGGTGATCACGAAGGACAACGCGTCCGTTCGGATCGACACGGTGGTGTTCTATCAGATCACGGATCCCAAGCTGTTTACCTACGGCGTGGAGAACCCCATGATGGCCATTGAGAATCTGACCGCCACCACGCTGCGAAACATCATCGGCGATCTGGAGCTGGATCAGACCCTGACCTCCCGTGAGATCATCAACACAAAGATGCGCGCTGCGCTCGACATTGCCACCGATCCCTGGGGGATCAAGGTCAATCGGGTGGAGCTGAAGAATATCATTCCCCCCGCAGAGATCCAGAACGCTATGGAGAGACAGATGAAGGCGGAGCGTGAGAGGCGTGAGGCTGTCACCCGGGCAGAGGGTGAGAAGAAGGCCAAGATCCTGGAGGCGGAGGGCGAGAAGGAGTCCGCGATCCTTCGTGCAGAGGCCGACAAGCAGGCGGCGATCCTCCGCGCAGAGGCACAGAAGGAGAAGATGATCCGTGAGGCCGAGGGTGAAGCGGAAGCGATCCTGAAGGTGCAGCAGGCAAACGCCGACGGTATCCGAGCGCTGAAGGAAGCCGGCGCCGACGCGGCCGTCCTGAAGATCAAGAGCCTGGAGGCCTTCGAGAAGGTGGCGGACGGAAAGGCTACCACGATCCTGCTCCCCGCGGAGCTGGAGGGCATTGCCAGTGTGGCCGCCGCTTTGAAGCAGGGAGCCAAGACGGCAGAATCATAAGAGAGATATCGGGCGTGATGCCGATGCGGAAACGTGTTGTGCATCACGCTTTTTACTTGTCACAATACGGCAAATATTGTATAATAGACCTTATTCCAGAAGGGAAGAGGAACGTGAAATGAAACAGATTTTAACGGATAAATTTCTTTTGCCGTTGCGCGAAAGGGAAGAGATCCTTCGATGGATCCTTGCCTTTTTGGGGACCTATGGCCTCCTCTACACGGTGGGACTGGTGAAGGAGTCCGTGGCGGCCTTCTCGGTTTTCGGTCTTTTCCTTTTGCCGGCAGTCTACGGTATGCTCTCCCGAACCCGGGACAGGCTTGCACAGATTTCGGACAGGCGGCAGCGCAGACGCAGGATCCGATATGCCGCTGTCGTGGGCTTTTTTTTCGCCGTCTCCCTGATTCTGGGGTATCAGCTTCAGATGAACGGAATGACGGATGCCGGTTTTCGGGGCAAGGGGCTGATCCTTTTTCGGGGAGCCTGCCTGAATATCTGCTTCTTTCCCTTTTTCCAGCTGTTGTTTGGCGCTCTTGAGAGGATCGGCGCGCCGGCGGATCCCGCGAAGGCGTCCGGCTTTTGGAGGAGCGGGCGGGTGTTTGGCGTATGCGCCTTGGTGATCTTTCTCTGCCTGATCCCCGTCTGGCTGGCCTACTATCCCATTGTGATGTCTTACGATTTTCACAGGCAGGTCAATGAGGCGGCCAAGGGATTTATCTGGTTTTATCCCTATCAGCCGCTGGCCCACACCTGGGTGATCTGGGTATTTTTGCAGCTGGGACGCCGCCTGGGGAATCTGGAGGCGGGTTTTGGCGCGATGGCGCTGTTTCAGATGCTCTTATATTCCCTGGTGACAGCCTACTGCTGTGTGTTCCTCTATCGGGTGACCCGCAGGAGGTGGACGGTGATTGCGGCAACGCTGTTTTTCGCGCTGCTTCCCTTGAATACGGTTCTCGTGGTATGTACCACCAAGGATGTGTTGTTTACCATTTTGTTTCTGCTCTTTCACCTGCTTCTGGCGGAGCGCTTTTTCTACAGCAGCGGCAGAAAGAAGCTTCTCATGGATGCGCTGCTCGTCTTGGTCGGCGTTGTCATGGTGCAGTTTCGCAACAACGCGCTGTATGCGGTGGCGATATACGCGGTGATCTGGCTGATCCTTGCCGCCAGAAAAGAAAAGCTTCGGGTGCTGCTCGTGTGTGTGCTGCTTTTGGCAGGAGGCAGGGGGGCGGCCATGGGGATCAAGGAAGCGCTGGGGACGGAGATCGTGGCCCCCAAGGTGGAGATGTACAGCGTCCCCGTACAGCAGCTTGCGCGCGTGGGATATGCTCACAATCAGGAGCTTTCTCCCGAGATGTGGCGGATGATCGATTCCTATGTGTCGTCTGTGGACGGCGGCTGGGATTATTATATGCCGGGGCTCTCCGATCCGGCAAAAGCGCAGGCCGGAGGGAATTTTCAGGAGCTTGATTTTGCGCAGTTTCTTCAGGATTGGTTTTACGTGGGGATCCATTATCCCAACGAGTTTATCGACGCCTTTTTGGAGCTGACCCGAGGGTATTGGTTTTTGGATGACCGCTCCTATGCGGAATGTCTCGGATGGGGCGTGGAGGGGCGCATGGGCGTCCTCTACACTTACAACAGCGCGCTTTTGGAGGAGGGGACGGACATTGTGCACGTGTCCCAATTTCCCTGGCTGGAGGAGCAGCTGGAGAAGATCGTCAGCGGCAACGCCTTTTACCGCTGGCCGGTGGTGTCCACCTTGTTTAAGAGCTCCTTCTACGTCTGGGGAATGATTCTTGTTTTTGTGGCGTATTTCTATCGGGGGCAGAAGAGACAGGCGCTCTATGCGGCGTCCCCTCTGATCTATATGTGCACGGTGGCGCTGGGGCCGATCGTACAGATCCGGTACGCCTTTCCCGCGATGGTGATGCTGCCCCTTCTGCTGGGCCTGCTCTGCTGCAGGGGCACGGAGGAAAAGGACGGCGCAGAAGGAATTTCAGGATGAAAATAAAAGTTTGAATTATGGTTTGAATTACGGTTTGAGTGGAAGAAAATTAAAATTTAATTTTAAATTGGGATAAAGATTGGATAAAGATTAGATAGAGATTGGGTAAAGATCAGGATAAAAATTAGGATAAGGACTAGGATAAGGAGACACAGAAAATGGATTTAAGAGGACGGGATTTTTTAAAATTACTGGATTTTACACAGGAGGAGATCTTGTATTTGATCGATCTGGCGGCGGAGCTCAAGGAGAAGAAAAAGAAGGGGATTCCCGTGGACACCTTCCGCGGCAAAAACGTGGCGCTGATTTTTGAAAAGACCAGCACCCGCACCCGCTGTGCCTTTGAGGTGGCCGCTCACGATCTGGGGATGGGGACCACCTACCTGGATCCTGCGGGGTCCCAGATCGGCAAAAAGGAGAGCATCGCTGACACGGCGCGGGTGCTGTCCGGCATGTTTGAGGGGATCGAGTACCGCGGTTTTGGGCAGGATATTGTGGAGGAGCTTGCAAAGTATGCGACGGTGCCTGTGTGGAACGGACTGACCAACGAGTTTCATCCCACGCAGATGCTGGCGGATCTCCTCACAATAAGGGAGCAGTTCGGCCGCCTTCAGGGGATCGCGCTGACCTACATGGGGGACGCCCGTTACAACATGGGAAACTCCTGGATGGTGGCGTGTGCCAAGATGGGAATGCACTTTACCGCCTGCACCACGGCGAAATATTTTCCGGCGCCGGAGCTGACAGCCCAGTGCAGAGCCATCGCGGAGCAGACCGGCGGCAGCATCACGCTGACGGAGGATGTACAGGCCGGCACCCGGGGAGCGGACGTGATCTACACGGACGTGTGGGTCTCCATGGGAGAGCCCGACGAGGTGTGGGCGGAGCGCATCCGCGACCTGCACCCTTACCAGGTCAACCGCAGCGTGATGGAGAACGCCAGGGAACAGGCGATCTTCCTGCACTGCCTCCCCGCCTTCCACGACTTAAAGACCAAAATCGGCGCGGAAGTGGGGGAGCGCTTTGGCATCACGGAGATGGAGGTGACGGACGAGGTGTTTGAGTCCGCACAGTCCAGGGTGTTTGAGGAGGCGGAGAACCGTATGCACACCATCAAGGCGGTTATGGCGGCTACGCTGGCAAAGTAGAGACAGGTTGAGAGAGCGATGAAAGCAGAGATATTGACACTTTTGCGGGAGCGTTCCGACTATGTGTCCGGCCAGGAGCTGTGCGGGCGCTTCGGCGTGTCCCGCACCGCGGTCTGGAAGGCAATCAATCAGCTAAAAAAGGAAGGCTATCCGATCGAGGCGGTTCAGAATAGGGGATACCGGCTGTGCGAGGAGACGGAGGAGGTCTATAGTTTGAGCGGGCTGGCCAGCCGTCTGCAGACCGAGTGGGTGGGCAGGCCCGTTCGATTTTATGAGGAACTGGGCTCCACCAACATCCAGGCGAAGGCGGAGGCGGAAAACGGCGCCGCATCGGGCACTTTGATCGTGACGGATCATCAGACCGCCGGACGCGGAAGAAGAGGGAGGTCCTGGAGTAGCCCTGCGGGGGCCAACATTTATTTTACGCTTATCCTGAGACCGGAGTTTGGGCCGGACAGGGCGTCCATGCTGACGCTTCTCATGGCGCTTGCCGTGGCGGACGGGATCGAAAAGACGCTGGCGGCGGACGAAAGGGAGGGCGAGCCGGTCAAGATCAAGTGGCCCAACGATATTGTGGTGAACGGGAAGAAGATCTGCGGGATCCTGACGGAGATGAGCGTGGAGAGGGACTATATCCAGCACGTGGTCATCGGTGTAGGGATCAACGTAAAGAGACAGGAGTTTCCTCCGGAGATCGCGTCTACGGCGACCTGCCTGGAGGAGGCGTGCGGCGTAAGGCTCTCCCGATGTACTTTGATAGCGGATATTCTGGAGAGCTTTGAGAGGGATTATGAGGAATTTTGCAGACAGGGGGATCTCTCCACCCTGCGGGAGCGTTACGACGCCCTTCTGGTCAATCGGGACAGGGAGGTATGCGTCCTGGACGCCGCCGGCGAATATCGCGGGACAGCCAGGGGCATCAATAACGCAGGGGAGCTTTTGGTGGAGACCGCAGACGGCGAGATCAGGGAGATCTATGCGGGAGAGGTGTCCGTGCGGGGGATTTACGGATATGCGTAGGTGAAAGGCGAGGTCTTATGAAAAACGAAAAGGTGGTGCTTTGCGGCGCCAACGCGTACGAAAAGAAATATTATTTTAACGAGGCGTTTCAGGCGATCCCGCGCTCTGTCCAGGAGGAACTGCACATTATCTGCGTGTTGTTTACGGAGGAGGTCGGCGGGATCTTTACCATCGCCTTTGAGGAGGACGGGACGGTCGTCATGGAGACCAACGCGGAGGAGGATGACATTTATTACGACGAAGTCTCCAGCGGCCTTTTGGTGGCGGAGATCCGCCGTCAGAGGCAGGAGATGTTTGAGTCCCTGAGTCTGTATTACCGCGTGGTGATCCTTCACGAGAATATAGAGGAGCTGTTAAAAGAGGAGTAGAGGAGCGGAGGAAACGGATGATCTTAGTGATTGATGTGGGAAATACGAATCTGACGCTGGGAGTCTATGACGGGGAGACGCTGGCGGCCACCTTCCGCCTGACGACCAAGACGCCGCGCACCTCAGATGAATTTGGGGTGACCATCACCCAGCTTTTGCGCGATCGGGACATTGCCAAGGGCGCGCTGGAGGGAGCCGTCATTGCCAGCGTGGTGCCGGATGTGATGCACGCCCTGGTGGGAGGGCTTGTGCGCTATCTGGGTACGCAGCCCCTGATCGTCGGGCCCGGCGTCAGGACGGGGCTTCGGATCGTCACGGAGGATCCCAGAGCCATAGGAGCGGACCGCATCGTGGACGCGGTGGCGGCTTATGAGAAATACGGGGGGCCGGTACTGGTGCTGGACTTTGGCACCGCCACCACCTACGATCTGATCACGGAAAAGGGCGAGTTTACGGCGGGCATCACGGCTCCGGGCATCCGCATCAGCTCGGAGGCGCTTTGGAGACAGACGGCAAAGCTGCCCAATATTGAGATCCGAAAGCCCAAGTCGATCCTGGCGCAGGAGACGATCTCCAGTATGCAGGCGGGACTGGTTTACGGACAGATCGGACAGACGGAGTATATTGTCAAAAAAGTGAAGGAGGAGAGCGGTCTTCGGAACCTAAAAGTGGTGGCTACCGGCGGGCTGGGACGCCTGATCGCGGAGGAGACGGAGGCGATAGACGTCTATGACAGCGCGCTCACTCTGGAAGGGCTCCGCATGATCTATGACAGGAACCGGACCCACAAGGGCAGCCGGAGGGAGGACCGGAAGGACGACAGAGCGGGAGAGGAAACATGAGCAAATTACAGATCGGCAGCGTGACCCTGGACAACAATGTGATCTTGGCTCCCATGGCAGGTGTGACAGACCTGCCTTTTCGTTTGCTGTGCAGAGAACTGGGGGCGGGAATGGTGTGTACGGAGATGGTGAGCGCCAAAGCGATCTACTATCACAATAAAAATACGGACCGCCTGATGGAGATCCATCCCGAGGAGGGCCCCGTGTCTCTTCAGCTCTTCGGCTCGGATCCTGAGATCCTGGGTGAGATGGCGAAGCGCATCGAGGAGCGCCCCTTCGCGGTCCTGGACTTTAATATGGGCTGCCCTGTGCCCAAGGTGGTGAACAACGGGGAGGGTTCGGCGCTGATGAGGGATCCCGCGCTGGTCAAGGCCATTCTGACCAGCCTGGTGCGGGCGACGAAAAAGCCGGTCACGGTCAAGATCCGGAAGGGGTTTGACGAGGCCCACGTCAACGCTGTGGAGATCGCCAAAATCGCAGAGAGCTGCGGCGTTTCGGCGGTTGCTGTGCATGGGCGTACCAGGGAGCAGTACTACAGCGGAAGAGCGGACTGGGACATTATCGCGCAGGTGAAGGATGCGGTGAAGATTCCGGTGATCGGAAACGGGGATGTGGACAGTCCCGAGCGCGCCAGAGAACTTTTGGAATATACCGGCTGCGACGGCGTGATGATTGGGCGGGCCGCCCAGGGGAATCCCTGGATCTTTCGGGAGGTGACGGGATTTTTGGAAAACGGGGTGTGCCCGCTGCCGCCGGACGATCGGGAGAAGCGGGAACTGATCCTGCGGCATGCGTCGCTGCAGCTGCAATATAAGGGAGAGTACACCGGCGTGCGGGAGATGCGCAGGCATCTGTCCTGGTACACGGTGGGGATGCCTCATTCCGCCCGCTTTCGTCAGGTCATCAACTCCATGGAGCGCATGGAGGAGCTGACTGCCGGTGTGGAGGAAATCTTCGGCGGCCAGAGGTGATATTTTCCGAGACGGTGCGGTCTAGGGACCGGACGGCCCGCATATATTAGGGCATGGACACAATACTTTATTTTTATCAAACCAAGGAAACGGCAAAAGCGGATGCCTATGAAATGCGGGATTACCGGCTGGTGCGGGTGGGACTGACACAGGGTCAGGAGCGGCTTCTCTCGGAGAACTATATGCCCGAGCCCAAGCGGTGGGAGTGGCCCTGGAGACGTTATCAAAAAAGGAGGGAGACAGAGCGGGACAGAAAAAGGCTCCTGGAGCAGATTCGGAGCCTGTGGGGAACGCCCTGCGGAACCTGGTGTGTCTTTGAGCATCCGCTTCCGGCATTGTCCGGCTGGCAGTTTACCGATTATCAGGAGGATCGGTGGGTGGAACGGCTGATGGGGTATGCCGATCTGCCGCATTTTGTGGTGCTGGGGAATGGAGACTGCCTCACGAGAGTCCTGCCCAGATACGCGGCTGGGATGAAGAGCCTGCGGTTTCTGGTGAGCCGAGAGGAAATCACGGAAGGGCTTTTGGAGCTCCAGGAGGAATTGCTCCAGGAGTATGGGATCGCCGCTGTGATCCACCCGCTTTCGGATCGGGCGGATTATCGGAAACTGAGGCTGTTGAGCGCCTACCCCTGCAATGTTTTGGACTTCTCCGGAGAGGAGAGGCTGTTTCCCACGGCGGTGCCCCCGGGAAGTGTCTGGCTGGACTTTGGATCGGACGAGGAGAAGCGCCGGCGCATGGAGCTGGGAAGGGGAGAGATCGCCTATCACTCCCTGAAAAAAGAGTGGAAACAGCCACAAAAAATGGCTGTCCACCTTGACACTGAGGGCAAAAATGGTTATAATACACAAGTTAAACCATAGAGAGAAAAGAAGAATATTTTAAACGAATAAAAGAAGAGAACGAGGAAAAAAGATAGGAAGGTGTGTCGAGATGCAGGAGAAAAAAAATATTTTGACTTACGAAGGTCTCCGCAAGTACGAGGATGAGCTGCATGAGCTGAAGGTGGTAAAGCGCCAGGAGGTGGCTCAGAAGATCAAGGAGGCGAGAGAGCAGGGCGATCTGTCCGAGAACGCGGAGTACGATGCCGCCAAGGACGAGCAGAGGGATATCGAGGCGAGGATCGAGGAGCTGGAGAAGATCCTGAAGAACGCCGAAGTCGTCGTGGAGGACGAGGTGGATCTGGACAAGATCAATATCGGCTGTAAGGTGACGCTGCTTGACATCGAGTACAGCGAGGAGCTGGAGTACAAGATCGTGGGCTCCACGGAGGCAAACAGCTTGAAGGGCAAGATCTCCAACGAAAGCCCTGTGGGAAAAGCGCTGATCGGGCACAAGATCGGAGACACCGTCGAGGTGGAGACCCAGGCGGGGGTATTTGCCTACAAGATATTGGAAATTCAGAGAAGCAACTAATCAGGATAAGGAGAATGAGTCGTGGCAGAGGGACAGAATCAGAGTGGGAAGGCACAGAACGGAAACGGTCAGGAGCAGGATCTCAACCAGCTTTTGAAGGTGCGGCGGGAGAAGCTT
Organism: uncultured Acetatifactor sp.; assembly: GCA_947631615.1. Taxonomy (GTDB): domain Bacteria; phylum Bacillota; class Clostridia; order Lachnospirales; family Lachnospiraceae; genus Acetatifactor. The sequence continues at coordinate 1,471 of CANRLX010000005.1, read as the reverse complement.
GCCGCCCTGCAGGAGGCGGGAAAGGATCCCTTTCAGATCACCAAATATGACGTGACCCATCACAGTGCGGATATCAAGGAAAATTTCGAGGAATTTGAGGGCAAGAGCGTCCGCATTGCCGGACGGATCATGTCCAAGCGCGTCATGGGAAAGGCGTCCTTCTGTAACATTCAGGATCTGCCCGGCGATATTCAGGCTTACGTGGCCAGGGACAGCGTCGGGGAGGAGCCCTATGCGGATTTTAAGAAGATGGATGTGGGCGATATCGTGGGTCTGGAGGGAGAAGTCTTCAAGACCAAGACCGGCGAGATCTCGGTACATGCGGCAAAGATCGTTCTGCTGTCCAAGAGCCTGCAGATCCTTCCGGAGAAATTCCACGGTCTGACCAACACGGATGTGCGCTACCGTCAGCGTTACACCGATCTGATCATGAACCGTGAGGTGAAGGACACGTTTGTGAAGCGTTCCAGGATCATCAGCGCGATCCGCCGTTATCTGGAGGAGCAGGGCTTTCTGGAGGTGGAGACGCCGATGCTGGTATCCAATGCCGGAGGCGCCGCGGCACGCCCCTTTGAGACGCACTACAACTCCCTGGACGAGGACGTGAAGCTTCGCATCTCCTTGGAGCTGTACCTGAAGAGGCTGATCGTGGGCGGCCTGGAGAGGGTGTTTGAGATCGGACGCGTATTCCGCAACGAGGGACTGGACACCAGGCACAATCCGGAGTTTACGCTGATGGAGCTGTATCAGGCGTACACGGACTACCACGGCATGATGGATCTGACGGAGAATATGTTTCGCTATGTGGCGAATGAGGTGTGTGGAACCACGCTGATCCCCTACGCGGAGGAGATGATCGATCTGGGCAAGCCCTTTGAGCGGCTGACCATGGTGGACGCGGTGAAAAAGTACACGGGCGTGGATTTCGACCAAATTCCTGACACCGAGGCGGCTAAGAAGCTTGCTGACGAGAAGGGTGTACATTACGAGGCACGCCACCGGAAGGGGGATATCCTCAATCTCTTCTTTGAGGAGTTTGTGGAGGAGCATCTGATCCAGCCCACCTTCCTGATGGATCATCCTGTGGAGGTGTCGCCTCTGACCAAGAGAAAGCCGGACAAGCCCGACTATGTGGAGCGCTTCGAGCTCTTTATCTACGGGCGGGAGATGTGCAACGCCTACTCCGAGCTGAACGATCCCATCGATCAGAGACAGCGCTTCGAGGAGCAGGAGAAGCAGTTTGCCCAGGGCAACGAGGAGGCAAACCACACGGATGAGGACTTTCTGAACGCGCTGGAGGTCGGTATGCCCCCCACGGGAGGCATCGGCTACGGCATCGACCGCTTGGTGATGCTTCTGACCAACTCACCGGCGATTCGGGACGTGATTTTCTTTCCGACAATGCGTCAACTCGATTAAAGAAAGCCAGTAAAATCAAGGGTTTCAGGGGCTTGCGCCAAGTCCACTAACA
>CANRLX010000004.1 GCA_947631615.1 uncultured Acetatifactor sp. | reverse complement strand
GCAGTAATGTACGGAGCAGACATTTACTAATCGGTCGAGAGCTTAACCAAGGGAAGGAAAGGAAGTCTTTGTATCGGCGGGAGATTGATTTGGTGTTCGGTTTTGAGGGTGCAAAAAGAGCCCTTAAATGTAAGAAAGCGGATCCTGTGTGGGAAGAGAAAGAAGCCCTGTAAGGCGGGAGACGCGGATGATCCTCGATAGCTCAATGGTAGAGCACTCGGCTGTTAACCGAGTTGTTGTAGGTTCGAGCCCTACTCGGGGAGCTTGCGATGCAGAGTGATTCTGAGTCAGCGTGTTGTGTCGGATGAGAATGTCTGTTGCGTCGGATATCGCGGAATAGTTTCTATTCCGTGTTTTGTTCTAAAGGAATCCGCTGTAAGGCGAAAGAAGCGTGGCTCCATGGTCAAGCGGTTAAGACATCGCCCTTTCACGGCGGTAACACGGGTTCGATTCCCGTTGGAGTCATTGTACTGTTTCAGTGCATACAATTTTATATGGCGCAGTAGCCAAGTGGTAAGGCAATGGTCTGCAACACCAGTATGCACCGGTTCAAATCCGGTCTGCGCCTCTCACAAAACCCGAAAGCATGATGTTTTCGGGTTTTTGATTGCAAAGAATAAAGCAAAAGGAGATTCAGCAAAATTTAATGGAGTTGTGTGTGCGGTTGTGGTAAAATATCAGTATTGAACCATGAAACAAATCGAAGTTTGTATGGAGAAACGAAAATGCTTGAAACAGGATGGATATACCTGGTTGTACGCGACTTTGATCAATCGGTATCTTTTTATAAACAGCTTTTGGAAAAGAAGGTTTCGGCGCAGAACAAGACGCGCTTTGCAATTTTCAATGTCGGCAATCTTTGCCTCTGTCTGCTCAATGGAAAATTTGATGCGGAGCATCCGGATCAAGTAGAACTTGCCGGAGATTTTGTCCCGCTCTATGATGACTATGTGGCGGTAACGGAAAAACAAAACAGCGGAAAAATAGTCATCAACTTGGGTGCGCCAGATTTGAGAAAGGAATATGAGCGCATCAGGGGACTTCACATCGCGTCTGATATGACGGAAATACGATATATAAACGCGGGCAGTCCCTATTGGTTTTTCTGTCTGCGCGATCCAGATGGAAACGTCATTGAAATCACCGGCGGTTATACGCCCGAAGGAGGTTTACTTTGAACGCGATCACTGGGGAGGCAATTACAGAAATCCGCGCACTCAAAGTATGTGCGTGGATGGAGTGACTGCGACGATTTCTGCACCCATGCGTTTGGAGAATTGTTGAAGAGCCGCAGGGAACTGTTTTCATCGATCCTGGAATGGACGAAAGACGAAGATTTTTGGGTACGTCGAGCTTCTGCGGTGGTTCTGATTCCTGCGATTCTCCGTAACGACTATACTGGTATTTCTCCGTTCATGATTTCCGATGCGCTTATATGCGATGAGCATGAGCTTGTATTAAAGGGCTATGGGTGGATGCTAAAATATTATTCACAAATGGAGCCGGAAACCGTGAAGGAATACTTGATCGACCGCCACACAGTTATGCCGCGCGTCGCGTTTCGCTATGCGCTGGAAAAATACGACGCTGAAACACGCAATATGCTATTAAAATTGTGAGGGGGAAATGGACAGCTTTCTCATTTGACAGAGAGGTGAATCAAGATGAATAGCCAGATTGTTTTTGAACAGCTAAATCGTGGTTGGACTGCAGAACCGAATGCACCAGAATTAGAGCTGATAACCAAGGAAAACGATGTTATTATTGAGTTTTTTCTTGATTCATTTGTTTTTAATGATTTTTCTGAAGGTGACAGGGCAAGAATAACTTTTCACAAATGTTTGCAATACAGAATCGGACCACCAAACGATGAGGGATTTTTTATTTACGGACAATCCAGATACAAAAAATATGGCGTAAAATGGGGAGAATTTTACTTGGTTCATAATTCAGACTGGAAAGATAGCTTTCCAGATTCAATCATTGTAGGAGAAAATTCGGAGAATTTAAAGCATTATTTATTTTACTTTAAAGATGAAACATTTGAATGTATTGCAAATTCATATGATATAGAATTTGTCTGATTCTGGTAACAAGAACGACAAAATCACTGCTTTATATTGCGGGCTTGCTGAATGGATTAAGGGACCGTGAAAAGGCGACGATATATACAGAAAAGCTATGCAAATTCAATAAGGCAGACCGATTGCAGAGACGGTTTCCACTTAAGCCTGTATTTGATACGAAGGATAAGCGAAAGGATGATTGGAAATTTATGAAGAAAGCAGATCATGTTACGATCCTTGGCGGAGCGGACGGACCGACTTCCATTTTCCTGGTGGGAGGAAAAACACGTGGCGGTAAGAGAAGCTTCAAACAGAGATGGCAAAAATATCTCTATGACAGAAAAAAGAAAAAGATAGAAAAACAGATCAAGCCGGACGGGCACAGCTTGAAAGAAGTGGCGGATTATGTCGGAAGTGTGCTGGGATGCGGGGAACTTGACAAAACGGCAAAATCGTATCAGATAGAATACAAGGAAATGAGAACGTCCTTTATCATACAATATGCGCCGGAGCTATTGGGCGAATATGCGGAACATCCCCAACTGGAAAGTCCGGATGCGGAAGGACTCCAAAAGTTTCAGGAAGCAATGGAACGCAGGATGCAGGCGGCGGAAAAGGTTCCTAAAGAAGTGTTTGATATTGATCTTCATATTTGGGAAAAGAAAGAAGCGGATTCTTATGTACGGTGGATTTTGGAGAACAGATATCAGTATATTGGAATGTCTGCCAGCGGCCCAAAAAAGAAAATGAAGCAATTTAAAAAGTGGGAAAAAGATATCTGGCGGTATTATGGAGTGACACAGGAAGATATTGATAAAAAAACGGACCGGTATCGGGAACTGGTCAGGGCATTGGCAAGGTAACGGGGCGCGAAAGCAGGAAATAGAAACGGGGCGACTGTTTGATAAATGGATGCTTAACGAGGGAATAAGGTTGAAAATGAGAAGTCCATTTTCATAACGTTTTGTACCTGAGTGAAGCGAAAGGAATGGATATAACAATGGATATCGAGTATAGAAATATTACGGAATTTCCCCGTGGGACACTTGCGGCTCTTTTGAAAGACGGCTATTCTTTTGAGCCGAGATTTGAACCATATTGGCAGAACCAATGGAAAGAATTTGATGATTTTTTCTATGATAATCCCCGTATCGCCGATTTCAGTGGTTTTATGACGGTCCTGGACGGTGAGCCGATTGGCTTTGTTTCATGGAATCCGACACATCTGCCTGAATTTACGGAAGTCGGACATAATTGTATCGCGACGAAACAAAAGGGAAAGGGCTATGGAAAGATGCAGATGAGAGAGGCGGTAAAGCGCATAAAAGAACAAGGCGCAAAAAAGATAATCGTCTGGACAAATGAGCGCTTACTGCCCGCTCAGCACACCTATGAAAGCGCGGGCTTTCAATTTGTAAAGAAGAGTGAGGAAACGATCTGCCCTGAAGCTGCGGGTCAGAGAATCTATTATGAAATGATTGTTTAAATTTTCGTTTTCCGTTGAAACCGTTGTTTTCACAAGGTGTATTTTCACAGAATGTATTTGTACAGAATGTATTTGTACGGAGCGTAAACAAGTACCGCGGATAACCGCCAAAGGATATGCCGAGCTCGGCGGGCATACCGTGGCAGCGAAAAACGGCGTCCGTTTAATAGGATGAATGGAAAGGGATGAATGGGAAACGACCGTCCGGTCTGCGCCTCTCAAAAACCGAAAATGTAACGTTTTCGGTTTTTTTGTATTTCAAGCGGGAAGTATCTTGTTGAAAAAAGGTAGTATATAGGCAGAGAGAAACAAGAAAGGAAGGGGAACCTATGGAGGATCAGGAGCTCATGGAATTGTTTTATGTGAGATCGGAGCGGGCGGTCCGGCAGATACAGGATCAGTATGGCGGTTATTTTACGCAGATTGCCCGAAACATCCTGCAGGATCGTCGGGATGCGGAGGAATGTGTCAATGACGCTCTGCTCGCGGTCTGGAATACCGTGCCGCCCCAAAGGCCCAAGCCTCTGCTCACCTATGCCTGCCGCATCGTCCGTAATCTTGCCATCAAAAAATACCATTTCAACAGGGCACAGAAGCGCAACAGCCATTATGATGTGGCATTGGATGAGCTGGAGGAGTGCATCCAGGCGAAGAATACGGTGGAAGGCGAATACGCCGTGAAAGAAACTGCGGAGGCGATCAACCGGTTTCTGGAAGGGCTGGAAAAACAGAATCGCAGGATGTTTGTGAGAAGGTACTGGTTTGCGGATTCCCTGACGGATATGGCGGAGACATTCCACCTCAGCGAGCGGAATGTTTCCCTGCGGCTGTTGAGAATCCGAAAGAGATTAAAGAAATATTTGGAGAAGGAGGGGATCTGGATATGAATAGAGAGCAGATATCACAGGCAGTCAGTCAGATCGATCTGAAATTTGTACAGGAGGCTCTGGAGAGGGACTTTGGTTTCACAGAAGAAAAGTGGTTAAGCGGGCGTCGGCGCGGGGGACTTTATCGTATGGCCGCAAGCCTTGGGATAGCCCTGCTTGCAGTTTCCCTGGCAACGGTAACAGCGTTTGCCGCAAGCGAAACATTCCGCAGGACGGTGATCTCTTTTCTCTATCCCCTTTATTCCACGAGTGAGATCAAAGAGCTGGATCAGGGACACAGGACAGGCTCCTTTGAGGAACGGGATGTGCTGCTGTCCTTTTTGGATCGTTTTAATGCGGATAGATTGGAGCCTGGCGTCAGGGCGCAGAAAGACGGCGGGTATCGGTATTTGCTGCTGTCGGAGTCGCCGGATGCGATCCTTGCTGTTGTGGACTGCAATATTACCGGTTATAAGCTGCTTGTGACAATGAACCGGCTCACCTATGAGAACACAGCGGGGATCTGGCAGGTCATATCCTACCAGATGGTTCCGGAGCAGACGGCATCCGAGCTTCTGGAAAAGACCCCGGAATATACCCCAGAATATACACCGGAATATGCCCCGCGGGGATCTGTTCCGCCGGCAACGGATGCGGGCGCAGATCCGTCGGACAGCGTGATCCGGCCGGAGGGCTCCAATGCGGTGATATACCGCGCAACGGATAAGGAGCACGTCGTTACCCTGACGGAAGAAGAAAGCGCGCGGATCGCGGAGCTTTTCCGGCAATATTCTGTAACGGAGGCGATCACCGCGGCGGGACTGCAGGATAGGGTGGTCGGATATGAGGACATCCTGTATGCCTTTTCGGAGGACGGATCGGTGATCGTCATGGATGGAAAGCAGGTGAGCGCTCCCCGCGGTCAGATCGTATTGAACGCGGAAGATTTAAAAACGCTGACAGACTTGTTTGAAAGCTATGGGTTGTGACATTGTGACAGAAACCATGAAACGAACTTTTTTATTGTCTATTTTGTACATGAAAGACGAATTTAAAAGAAATTTTTCACAAAATTTGTTTATTCTTTGTGTTCCTCTGGAATTTTAAAAGAATAAGTTGTAAAATAATATTATCAGTGGCCTCTTGGAATGAACAAATTAAACAAGGAGATGAATTGGTGATGGCAAAGAAAAGTTTTAAGACTTCCCTGATGATACTGTGTATGCTTTTGGTGCTGCTGACTTCCATCGTTTTGGGCGTAAGCTCTATCATCAGCGTGAAATCCTCCGAGAACATGGCGCTTGAAAATTACGATAACGCCAAAAATTCCGGCTATAATGACCTGATCAAGTCGCAGGTGCAGTCGGTGATCGCGATTTTGCAGGCCGAGTATGACAAGACGCTGACCGGCGAGCTGACAGAGGCAGAGGCGAAAGCCGAGGCGGCGGAGATTGTCAGATCAATGCGTTACTATGATGATCAGAGCGGTTACTTCTGGATCGATGACACGGACTACATTTTGGTGATGCACCCGATCCTGCCGGAGAACGAGGGAAATAACCGGTATGATCTGACGGATCCCAACGGGGTCAAGATCGTGCAGTCCATATTGGCGTCCTGCACCTCTCCGGAGGGCGGCGGATACAATGAATTTTACTTTACCAAGGCGGACGGTGTGACAGTGGCGCCCAAGATCGCGTATTCCCAGATGTTTGAGCCCTGGGGATGGATGGTGTCTACGGGAAACTATGTGGACGATATGAGCCTGGAGATGGAGGATGTACATAGCCAGATCAACGCGCACTTCATCGCGCTTTGTACGATCATTCTGGTATGTATCGTGGCAATGCTGGTGGTGGCGTTCATTGTGTCCCGAATTTACGGGGCGGTTCTCTGCAAGCCTTTGGTTGAGATCCAGAACCTGGCAAACCGCCTGTCCCAGGGCGACCTGACGACGCCCGTCAATGTCAGGATGCAGAACGAGCTCGGGGTGACGGCGACGGCGCTGAACGAGTCCCAGAAGCATATCGTGGCGCTGATCTCCAGCTTGAGCCAGACCGCGAAGGATCTGTCCAACGCGGAGGAGAGTTTTACCAGCAATTTCAGTATGATGGGTGAGAGCATCGGCAATGTGACCAGCGCCGTGGGAGAGATCGCAAAGAACAGCACTGCCCAGGCGGCGGCGACCTCCAATGCAACGGAAAGTATTATTTCCATGGCAGATGGCATCAGCCGGACCTCCAGGGAGGTGGAGGCATTGGATGCCAACGCCAAGTCTATGCAGGAGTCTTCCAGAAAGTCCATGGAGACGCTGGAGGAGCTGATTACGGTCAACACCAACACGAAGGCTGACATTGATGAAATGTACCAGCAGACGGAAAATACCAACGAGTCCGTAAAGAAGATCAGTCAGGCGGCGACCCTGATCAGCGAGATCGCATCCCAGACCAATCTGCTTTCCCTGAACGCTTCCATCGAGGCGGCCCGTGCCGGAGAGGCAGGCAGAGGCTTTGCGGTGGTCGCAGGTGAGATCGGAAGTCTGGCGACGCAGTCTGCAAACACCGCTTCGGAGATCAATTCCATCATCGGAGAGCTGATTGAAAATTCCGCCAAGTCGGTGGAGATCATGCAGAAGATGAACGAGGCGTCCGGACATCAGGTGGAGGCTCTGAAGAATACAAACCATATGTTTGCAGAGCTGGAGGAGAGCCTGAACTCCTGTGTGAAGTCCGTAAATTCCATTGCGGAGCTGATTGAGCACGTGAACGACCAGAGAGACAAGGTGACCGGAAATATCAATGAGTTGAACAGTCTGGCGACGGACAACGCGGCATCCACCGAGGAGACCTCGAGCATGGCTGAGCAGCTGGCAGGCATCATCAAACAGTCGGATGAGGTTGTAAAGACTCTGATCCAGGATATCGCTCTTCTGAACAACAATATGGATCAGTTTAAGCTGCAGCTGGAAAAGATATAAGATGTAACAAAAAAGACTTAAGATGTAACAAACAATAAGAAACAATAAGAAACAAAAGGACATACCTTGCGATACCCGCTGTGGGAGTCGCGAAGGTATGTCCTTTTTGCTATTCCGTAACCGCCTTATTGTTCGGAAGCATGGTTTTGGTATCTCACATAATCCACCCTGGCATAGCCGGTTTTGCCGCCGTTGCCCCTGTGGACGCAAAATACGCCGTTCTTTACGCCGACCCAGCGTCCGGCCTTGGCGTCCAGGCGGATCGTGCTGTCCGCAATGGTCTTTCCGCCGATCTCCAGATACATAACAATATCCTCCTGCGGAATGTGCCGCACCCAGATCTCGTTTCCCTGCCAGTCCTTACGGTCAAGATAATCCCGATACTCTCGAATCTTCACCTCGTAGTGAAACACGATAGTAAAATCTGCCGTCTCGAGAAGGCCGCTGTCAAGAGGGGCAGTGTCCTCGGAGCTCTCGGCGAAGGCCATATTGTGATCAAATTCCTGTGTGCCCGTGATCTTTACCAGCTCATATTTTGCGGCTCCTTCCGCGCCCTCCCGAACTCTTACCGCGAGGCCCCCGAAGGTCTGGCCCATGGAAACGATACCGGCCATATCGTCGGTTTCCAGATTGCGGATATTGATCCTTGTCTCACAGGTAAACTCCGGCGCCGGCCATTTCTGCAGCAGGAGATTTCTGTAGTCGGAAAGCTGTCTGAGGCGGTTGGTCTTTACCGCGTGGAGCAAAAGCTGAGATTCCTTTGCCGCCGTGTCAAACCATCCGTCCTCGAAATTGGCGTTCCACTGCCACTGCAGTCCCAGCGTATCGGAATCAAACTCGTCGGAGTGATCCGGTTCGCAGGGGATCCCGCTCATATTGTCCAGGGCGCTCTGCGACACATGGGGCTTGCGGTAGGTCATAACCGGCTCGCCGTAGGTTTCGCCCTCGCACCTTTTGCCGATGACAGGCCAGTCCTCCTCCCAGCACATAGGCTGTAAATGCACGATTCTGCCGCCGGCGTAGACATCCTGGAAATGGAGAAACCAATCCTCTCCCGTCACCGTGTCGACCCAGGCGCCCTGATGCGGGCCGTTCACCGGAGAGCTGCCCTGTCTCATGACAACGCGGCTCTCGTAGGGGCCGTAGAGATCGCGGGAGCGCAGCACCACCTGAAAGCCGCACTTGACGCCGCCCGCAGGAGAGAAGATGTAATACCAGCCGTTTCTCTTATATACCTTAGGCCCTTCAATGGTCTCGTTTTCGGTGTTTCTTCCGTCGTAAATGATTTTGGACTCGGACAGGATATTCATGCCGTCAGGCGACATTTCCGCCAGCTTCAGCACGCTTTTGTAGCCCACGCGCGCGCCGGACACAGCGGTCGCGAGGTAGGCTCTGCCGTCGTCATCCCAGAAGGGACAGGGATCGATAACGCCGTACTCGGGCATGATGTTCACCGGCTTAGTCCATTCTCCCCGGGGATCCCTGGCCTTGCTCACATAGACCCCCTCATCGGGCATGGGGAAATACACATAGTACTCATTTTCATGGAACCGAATTGCGGGGGCCCAGACTCCGCTGCCGTGCATGGGATTGACATACCGATATTCCGGCACGTTTCTGCAGACATAGTTGACGACTTTCCAGTTTACCAGATCCCTTGAATGTAAGATGGGTATGGCAGGCGCATTGCAGAAGCTCGACGATATCATGTAGTAATCGTCCCCCACCCGAATCGCGTCAGGGTCGGAATAGTCTCCGTAAATAATAGGATTTTGATAATTGCCATTTCCTAGATCCGCTTTTCTCAACATAGCGATCCCTCCGTAAAATAGTATTTGACAGCCTCTTTGTCACAGCTCTATGGAAGAGAAAACCTCCCCGATAGGAGCCTGTATCAGTAGGTCGGCATAGCGGTCCCTCGGTGTCGCAGACTTATTGATCACCACGACCTTGTCTCCCTGGAAATAGTCTATCAGTCCTGCGGCCGGATAGACAGCGAGGGAGGTTCCGCCGATGATCAGCACCTGGGCGTTGCGGATATAATTTACGGCGGCGTTCAGGGTCTTTTGATCCAGTCCCTCTTCATAGAGAACCACATCGGGCTTTACGGGGCCGCCGCACTCCTCGCACTTGGGAACGCCGCTGCTGTCCAGGATGTAGCGGATATCGTGAAAATGGCCGCATCTTTCGCAGTAATTGCGCAGCACGGAGCCGTGCAGCTCCAACACCACCTGGCTTCCGGCCGCCTGGTGCAGACCGTCGATGTTTTGCGTGATGACCGCGCGCAGCTTGCCGGCTTTTTCCAGCTCCGCCAGCTTCCGGTGGGCCGCGTTGGGCTTGGCGTCCGGAAACAGCATTTTGTTGCGGTAGAAGCGGTAAAATTCCTCCGGTTTGGAACGGTAAAAGCTGTGGCTCAAAATGGTTTCGGGAGGATAATCATACTGTTGGTGGTAGAGGCCGTCCACACTGCGGAAATCCGGTATGCCGCTTTCCGTGGAGACGCCGGCGCCCCCAAAAAAGACAATATTGTCATAGGTATGGATGATTTGGTTTAACTCCGTGATCGCTTCTTTCACTTCCATAGGGGATACCTCCGTTTTTTGTTGACAGGTCTTTTTTCCAGTATATCATAAACCGAAGATTGGCAAAAGAAAAAGCTGTAAAAAACCGTGAGAAAAAAGATAAGAAAAACTTAAGAAAACAAGGGCCTTACGCTATTGACGGACGAAACCGGAATGTGGCAAAATAAGAATACAGTCAATGGTTGTCACGATGAGAGAAGAAGCGGAATGCGTAAAAAAGAACAGTTGATACCGGCGGGGAAAAGTAAAAAAATAATTCAACTGGACCGCCGCGGCCTGGTCAAAAGGCGGCCGATCGGAGCGGTTATATGGGGTGTTGTGGGGCTTTTATGCCTTTTGTACTGCCTTGTGATCGGTCTTTTTTTGGGGTTTGGGACGTTCTTTTTCCTGATCTGGGGAGCGATCGCCGCAGTCTGTGGCCTGCTCTCGTTTTTGTCTGCAAGCGGGGAGCGGATGGCCAGGATCCCCCGATGGGTCAAAAAAACCGTGCTTGTACTGTGGATCGTTGGCCTGGCGGCCTTTGCAGTGGTGGAGGCTATGATACTGAGGGAGTTTGACGCGTATCCCGCGGAAGGGGCGGACTATTGCATTATTCTGGGCGCCCAGTGGAAGGCCGACGGGCCGAGCTATATCCTGCAGAAAAGGCTGGATGCGGCGCTGGCGTATCTAAGGGAGAACCCCGACACCATCGTGATCGTGTCGGGAGGCCGGGGCAGCAATGAGCCGATCAGTGAAGCGGAGGGCATGGAAGGCTACCTGGTGAGTGCGGGAATACCAAAGGAGCGCATTTTAACGGAGGATGCCTCCACAAATACCTATACGAACCTGATCAACAGCGGCGCGCTGTTGGATCGGGAGAATGACAGGGTGGTCCTGGTGACCAATGATTTTCACGTTTTTCGCGCCTGCGGCATCGCCCGAAAGCAAGGATATGCCCATCTTGAGGGATTGGCGGCCGGCTCCTTTCTGCCCATGCTCCCCAACAATCTTTTGCGGGAATTTTTGGGCGTGATCAAGGATGCGGCAGTGGGAAATATGTGAGAGGAAAAGAGGAATACGATGGAGATTCATGTAGGGGATATTTTAAAATTAAAAAAGCAGCATCCCTGTGGCAGCAGAGAGTGGGAGGTACTGCGTGAGGGAGCCGATTTCCGGCTGAAATGTAAGGGCTGCGGACATCAGATCATGATCGCCCGCAGGCTGCTGGAGAAGAGTGTGAAGGAAATTCGCGTGCCGGAGGAGTGAGGCGCGGGGACACGGGCAGATATGGATTTGGACAAGAAAAAGGCGGTCATTGCGACCGCCTTCTTTGTCGATTCTTTTAAATGGACTTGTATGCCGGTACGAACACAGGGAAGGAGGCGTTGCCCTTTAACTCCTTGCCGGAGCTGATGGTGACTTCCTTGTCTGTGATGACATAATCCACATCCGCATTTCCCATGATGGTGGTATCTTCCATGATAATGCTGTTGCGAACCACGGCGCCCTTTCCGATCTTGACGCCGCGGAAGAGGATGCAGTTTTCCACCTCGCCTTCGATCACGCAGCCGTCAGCCACCATAGCATTCTTGACCTTGGCCTTGCCGATATAACGGGTAGGGTTGTCGTCACGAACCTTGGTGTAGATAGGAGCGCGCCCGAAGAGAGCGTCCAGGTTGTCGTTGTCCAGAAGTCTCATATTCTCTGTGAAATAGCTTACCATGTCGGTGATTCGGGAGGTGTAGCCCTCGTACTTGTAGCCCTGGACATTCAGCGTGTTCAGCTGAGGAGACAGGATGTCGCGCTCAAAATAAACATAACCACTGGTGTAGGCCTTGGTGATCTCCTTGATCAACAGCTCTCTCTCGATCAGATAGATGTTCATGGAGAGATTCTGGGGACCGAAGTCCTTGGGGTTGGTCTGGAGCTCTGTCACCCGACCGTTGTCCAAAGTCAGGGTATAATAAAGATCTGTGGTCGCGGTGGGCTGAAGGTTCATAAAGCCGTAAGGGATGGGCTCCTCCTTATAAGCGATCGTCACATCGGCGCCGCTTTCGATATGGGCGTCGATCAATGCGTTAAAGTCAAAGCTTGCCACAATGTTAGTGTCAGAGATGATCACGTACTTTTCTTTCTGTACCTTCAAAAATTCCAAGATACTGGCAAGCGCCTCCACGCGCCCGTTATAGACCTTGACTGTCTTCTCCGCAAAGGGAGGAACGATATTCAGGCCGCCGTTCTTGCGCGCCAGGTCCCATGTGCGGCCGTTGCCCAGGTGACGGATCAGGGAGTGGTAATTTTTGCGGACGATCACGGAAATATTGTCGACTCCGCAGTCAACCAGACTGGAGAGCAAAAAATCGATCAGGCGGTAACGGCTTGCGAAAGGGATGGATGCCATCAGGCGTTCGTTGACCAGAGAGGGCACCTCGTTGTCATAGCTGTTGGGGAAGATAATAGCTAATGCTTGCTGCGTAGAATTTACCATTGCGATTCACCATCCTTTACGTTGTTATTTACCATAGCCTTAGGGCCGATCTGAGCGCGGTCGCCGACCTGTACGCCGGGGCCGATGGTGGCAACGCCCTCCTCGCCGTTTCCGGGCATTGCGCCCACGACGGCATTCTGACCAATGCTGGCATTTTCTGCGACGATACAGTGGCTGACCTTAGCGCCCGCCTTGATCACGGAGTTGCCCATGACGACGGCATCCTCCACCACTGCGCCCTCCTCCACCTGTACTCCGGCAAAGAGGATAGAATGTTTTACCGTGCCTTCGATACGGCAGCCGTCGGTGATCATTGCATTTTCAACCACGGCGTTGGAACCGATCTTATGTCCTGTCAGACCGCTGTTGCGGCTGTAGATTTTCCAGTCTTCATCGAACAGATTGATACCGCTGTTTTCCGGATCCATGATCTCCATATTGGCTTCCCAGAGAGAGGGGATCGTTCCCACATCCTTCCAGTAGCCATTGAAGTGATAGGCGTACATCTTGCGGTTGTCGCGGAGCAGGCTGGGGATGATATCGTTTCCGAAGTCGTTGGAGGAATTGGGATTGGCCTCGTCCTCACGCAGATACTTCTCCAGCACATCGCGGTTAAAGATGTAGATGCCCATGGAGGCGAGATTGGACTTGGGCTCCTTGGGCTTCTCCTGGAACTCCGTGATCCGGTCGTTTTCGTCGGCTACCATCAGGCCGAAGCGGGAAGCCTCCTCCCAGGGCACCTCCATAACGGCAACACTAAACTCAGCGCCCTTTTCCTTGTGGAACTGCAGGAAATCGTTGTAGTCCTGCTTGCAGATCTGGTCGCCGGACAGGATGATGACATACTGCGGATCGTAGCGGTTGATAAAGGAAAGATTCTGGTAAATTGCATTTGCCGTGCCCTTATACCAGTCGGAGCCGGTGGCCTGCTGATAGGGGGGCAGCACATGTACGCCGCCGTACAGGCGGTCAAGATCCCAGGGCTGTCCGTTTCCAATATACTCGTTCAGTACAAGCGGCTGATACTGCGTCAGGATGCCGACGGTATCGATGCCGGAATTTACGCAGTTTGAAAGGGGGAAATCAATAATACGATACTTCCCGCCAAAAGGAACTGCGGGTTTAGCCAGGTTTTGTGTCAGGGCGTACAATCTGGAGCCCTGTCCACCGGCTAAAATCATTGCGATCATCTCTTTTGCCATATCGTTTCTCCTTTTTTTGATTTAGTGTATAATGTATATTTTTATTTTCTATATACTACCATATTTTGTTAAAATTAACAAGGGTAAAAAGAGAAGATCGTGCAACTTATAGTAAAAAATTCTCGAATGTCTCAAAATACTCCCTGTTTTATTTTACTACTTTATTGTACTACGGCGGAGGCGGAAACGAAGTGGAAATTCCTTCTAAAAAATATGATTAAGCTGTTGATTTTATGACTGAGATATGGTATCATTTCAATTTGTGATATATCAAATTCCTTGCTCACAGAGAATGTGGGCCAGAGACCAAAAGGAGGTAACAAAGCATGAACAAGTATGAGTTAGCCGTTGTTGTCAGCGCTAAGATCGAAGATGAAGAGAGAGCGGCTGTCGTTGACAAGTGCAAGGCTCTTGTCGAAAGATTCGGTGGAACCATCACGGAAGTGGACGACTGGGGCAAGAAGAAGCTTGCCTACGAGATCCAGAAAATGAAGGAAGCTTTCTACTACTTTATCCGTTTTGAGGCTGAGAGCACTGCTCCCGCTGAGATCGAGAGCCGTATCCGCATTATGGACAATGTGATCAGATACTTATGCGTTAGACAGGACGAGGCATAAAAGAAAGCGAGAAGGAACTATGAATAAAGTAATTCTTATGGGACGTTTAACAAGGGATCCTGAGGTGAGATATTCCCAGGGCGCAAGCCAGACCGCAGTCGCACGTTTTTCGATTGCGGTGGACAGAAGATTCAAGCGCGAGGGCGAGCCCGACGCGGATTTCTTCAACTGCACCGCGTTTGGCAGACAGGCTGAGTTTATCGAGCGGTATCTGCACAAGGGCGTGAAGATCGTTCTGAGCGGCAGAGTCCAGAATGACAACTACACCAACAAGGAAGGCCAGATGGTCTACAGTGTGCGCGTGATGGTGGACGAGATCGAGTTTGCGGAGAGCAAAAATGCCTCCGGCGGCGGAGATAACAGCTACAATGGCGGTTATAACGGCGGCAGCAGCAGCGCACCCGCACCTGCCGGCGCAGGCGACGGCTTTATGAACATCCCGGATGGCATTGACGAAGAATTACCGTTTAACTAAGTTTGGATTCCGATAGGAGGTATTGACATGGCTTTTAACAAGGCAGAGAAACCGGATTCTCCCGCAAGAAGAAAAGGCGGTATGCGCAGAAGAAAGAAAGTCTGCGTGTTCTGCGGCAAGGATAATGTGATCGATTACAAGGACACCAACAAGCTGAAGAGATATGTGTCCGAGAGAGGCAAGATCCTTCCCCGCCGTATCACCGGTAACTGTGCGAAGCATCAGAGAGCGTTGACGGTTGCGATCAAGAGAGCGCGTCACCTTTCCCTTATGCCCTATGTACAGGATTAAACAGCGGGATTGCACGGAAATGACCAGGAGCGGCAGCGAAAAATCTGCCGCTCTTTTCTTATAGACGGAAAAAATCAGGGCATCCGACAGAAAAAGACAAATTAAATTGTAGCATAGTGTGTAAATATTTGATATAATATCCATTAAGGACTGTTCATCTGCCTGAAGAGGTGCCCTGCATGAAGAATCGCATCAAATTAAAAGGAAGAATAAAGACCTATATCCAGTTCAGCATATATCTGGGCTTTTTGCTCTGTGCAGTGAATGCCGCGGTCTATCTGATCGATTACCGCGCCGGCATCCTGCTCAACTGTTTTACCGTGGTCTACTTTGCCGTTACGCTGACCCGCTACTTTTACAATAAGCCGGTCATTATGAATGAGCTGATCAGCTTTGCCACGGAGTACGGCCAGATCCAGCGAAAGCTTCTCCGCGACCTGGATATCCCCTATGCCCTGCTGGACGACGGGGGGAAGGTGATCTGGACGAATATCGCCTTTGAGGTGGCGGTGGACCAGCCCAAGGGGTTCAACAAGTCCATCACGGCGCTTTTCCCTACGATCACAAGGGACAGGCTGCCCGACGACTCCGGCGTGGAGGAAGCGCAGTACGAGCTGGAGTACGACGGCTGTGAGTATGTGGCGAAATTCCGCAGGATCTCTTTGCGGGAAATGGCGGAACACAGCGATATGATCGAGGCGGATGGCTATGACGGCTACCTGATCGCGATGTATCTTTTCGATGAGACCGCTCTGCACATTGCCTTGCAGGAGGTGGACGACCAGAGCCTTGCGGTGGGCATGATCTATCTGGACAACTACGACGAGGCGCTGGACAGTGTGGAGGAGGTGCGGCGCTCCCTGTTGATCGCGCTGATCGACAGGAAGGTCAACAAATACATTTCCGCGCTGGACGGCATCTGCAAAAAGATGGAGAAGGATAAATACCTGGTGATCCTGCGGAAGAAAGCGATCGCCTCCCTCCAGGAGACCCGCTTCGACCTGCTGGAGGAGGTCAAGACGGTCAACATCGGCAACGAGATGGCCGTGACCATCAGCATGGGCATCGGCCTGGACGGGCTGACCTATGCGCAGAATTATGAGTTTTCCCGCAACGCCATCGACCTTGCATTGGGGCGCGGCGGCGACCAGGCGGTCATCAAGACGCCCGACAGCATCACCTATTACGGAGGCAAGAGCCAGCAGGTGGAGAAAAACACCCGCGTCAAGGCCCGCGTCAAGGCACATGCCCTCCGCGAGATCATTACCGGCAAGGACAGGGTTTTGGTCATGGGACACCGGATGCCGGATGTGGACAGCTTTGGCGCTGCGGTGGGGATCTACCGGATCGCCCAGACCCTGGGGCGGAAGAGCAATATCGTTCTGAGCGAGGTCCCGAACGGTATTCAGCCGATCGTGGAGCTTTTCCGGAACAATCCCGAGTACGAGGAGGACATGATCATTGACAGCCAGCGGGCCATCGAGCTGGCGGGAAACAATTCCGTGCTGGTGGTGGTGGACGTGAACAAGCCGTCCATTACAGAATGTCCGGATCTATTGCGCTTCTGCAAATCCGTGGTGGTCCTGGATCACCACAGGCAGGGGACGGAGACCATCGAGAATGCGACGCTCTCCTATGTGGAGCCGTATGCCTCCTCCGCGTGCGAGATGGTTTCGGAGATTCTGCAGTACACCTACGAAAACATTAAGATACGGCCCGAGGAAGCGGACTGCATGTACTCCGGCATCATGATCGACACGAACAACTTTATGACCAAGACAGGCGTCAGGACCTTTGAGGCGGCGGCATTTCTGCGGAGAAACGGAGCGGACGTGACGCGCGTGAGGAAGCTGTTCCGCGAGGACGCGCTGGAGTACAAGGCCAAGGCGGATGCCGTGAGCCAGGCGGAGATTTACAGGCAGTATTTTGCCATCTCCGTGTGTACGGCGGACGATCTGCCAAGTCCCACCATTATAGGCGCGCAGGCGGCAAACGAGCTGCTGAACATCCGCGGGATCAAGGCCAGCTTTGTGCTGACCGATTATCAGGGCAAGATTTATGTCAGCGCCCGATCCATAGACGAGGTCAACGTGCAGATCATCATGGAGCGCATGGGTGGAGGCGGCCATCTGAACACGGCGGCATGTCAGATGGAGGGAACCGGCATTGCGGAGGCCATTGGCGTGCTCAAGCACACGATCGACAGTATGCTGGAAAACAATGAGATCTAATTTTATTGTAGTTTTATTGATAGAAGGAAGGATCAAACCGTATGAAGATCATTTTGTTACAGGACGAGAAAAAGCTTGGCAGGAAGGGCGATATCATCGAGGCGAGCGACGGATATGCAAGAAACTACATCCTGCCGAAGAAGATCGGCGTGGAGGCTACCGCTAAGAACATGAACGACCTAAAACTCCAGAAGGCAAACGAGGCCAAGATCGCCCAGGAGCAGCTGGACGCTGCCAAAGCTATGGCCAGGGAGTTGGAGGACAAGCAGGTGACGGTCAGGATCAAAGCCGGAGAGGGCGGCAGGACATTTGGCTCCGTATCTACCAAGGAGATCGCCGCTGCCTTCCAGGAGCAGCACAATCTGGAGATTGATAAGAAGAAGATCCAGCTTCCCGAGAGCCTGAAAAATTTCGGCTCCTACGAGGTGTCGGTCAAGCTTCACCCGCAGGTGACGGGCAAGCTTCATGTGAAAGTTGTGGAAGCATAGAGGGAAGGGTGTAATTGACGTATGCCGGCTATGGATGAAAATGTGATAAAGAGGATTCCCCCTCACAGCCTGGAAGCGGAGCAGTCGGTAATCGGTTCCATGATCATGGACAGGGAGGCCATTGTGGTGGCATCCGAGTTGGTGTCCGAGGAAGATTTTTACAACAGGCAGTACGGTACGCTGTTTCAGACGATGGTGGAGCTCAACAATGAAGGAAAACCGGTGGATCTGGTCACCCTGCAGGATCGTCTGCGGGAGAAGGACGTCCCTCCGGAGGTGAGCAGCCTGGAGTTTGTGAGGGATCTGATCACCGCGGTGCCCACCTCCGCCAACATTAAGTATTACGCTGCCATTGTGGCGGAGAAATCCACCCTCCGCAAGCTGATCCGCCTGAATGAGGAAATTGCTAACACCTGTTATGTTGGCAAGGAGAATCTGGAATTTATTCTGGAGGATACGGAGAAACGGGTTTTTCAGCTTGTGCAGAAGCGCAACACCAACGATTTTACCCCGATCCGCCAGGTGGTCATGAACGCTATGGACCGGATCGAAGCGGCATCCCGCAACAAGGGGAATGTGACGGGTATCGCCACCGGTTTTACGGATCTGGATTACCGGACGGCGGGGATGCAGCCCTCCGATCTGGTGCTGATCGCGGCGAGACCCTCCATGGGAAAGACGGCTTTTGTGCTCAACATTGCCCAGCATGTGGCGTTTAAGCAGAAAAAATCGGTGGTCATCTTCAGCCTTGAGATGAGCAAGGAACAGCTGATCAACCGTATGTTTGCCCTGGAGTCCAGCGTGGATGCGCAGAAGCTGCGCACCGGTCAGCTGAATGACCAGGAGTGGGAGCGGCTGATCGAGAGCGCGGGTGTCATAGGAAAGTCCCGTCTGATGATCGACGATACGCCGGGGATTACCGTCTCGGAGCTTCGCTCCAAATGCAGGAAGCTGAAGCTGGAGAATGAGCTGTCGATGGTCATTATCGACTATTTGCAGCTGATGACCGGCTCCGGCCGTGTGGATTCCAGGCAGCAGGAGATATCGGATATTTCCCGTTCCCTGAAGGCCCTGGCGAGAGAGCTGAATGTGCCGGTTCTGGCGCTGTCTCAGCTGTCCCGCGCGGTGGAGCAGAGGCCGGATCACAGGCCGATGCTGTCCGATCTGCGTGAGTCCGGCGCCATCGAGCAGGATGCCGACGTTGTGATGTTTATCTACCGTGATGAGTATTACAATCACGACAGCGATAAAAAGGGTGTTTCCGAGATCATCATAGCAAAGCAGAGAAACGGCCCTATCGGAACGGTGGAGCTGGCCTGGCTGCCGGAGTACACCAAATTTGCAAATCTGGAGCGGTATCGGCGGGATTAAGCGCACGGTCCGGTTCCTGTCCGGAAGGAAAATTGAAGATACCTACAAAAGAGAACGTGTGGAGTTTCACATGCGTTCTCTTTTTGCTTACTGTCTTTTGCTTACTGCTTTGCAATACTGCTTTTCGGTACACTTTGACGCTATGTCTTATGAGAAAGGAGAAAGATTATGAGTGAGTACCTGTTGATTTCCGACGCTGCCAAGGAGGTGAAGGTGGAGAGTCATGTGCTGCGATATTGGGAGGAGGAGCTGCATCTTCCCATCAAGCGGAACGAGCTGGGCCACCGCTACTATACGGAGGAGGACGTGGAACGCTTTAAACAGATTAAGGGTATGAAAGAGAGGGGACTGCAGTTGAAGGCAATCAAAATGATCTTAAAGGACGGGAGACTGGATGTGCTGCCGCAGGAGGGAGAGGACGGGATGAGAGAACAGACAGTGTCAAAAAAGGCGGACGTGCGGGGGAGCGCAGCGGACGACAGCGTTATGGCCATCAATATCGTGGCGAGCCGGCCGGCGGACGCCGAGGTGGTTCCGGCAGAGAGAGAGGAGAAGTCCAAGCGGCTGCAGTGGCTTTTGCAGCAGCTGATAAGGGAGACTCTGCAGGAAAACAACACGGATCTGTGCCGTGAGATCCGTGAGAGCGTGGTGAAGGAGCTGGATTACCAGTTTCGGGCCCAGGAGGAACGGGAGGAGGAGCGGGAACGCAAGCAGGAGCAAAGAAGCGAGGAGTACTATAAGAAAATGGACGAGCTTTTGCGCTCCAAAAGCGCATCCCGAAAAATAAAGCGTGCCGTCAAAAAGGAAAAGCAGGCGGAGGAGGACAAAACCATTGAGCTGAACACCCGCAAGAAAAAAAGGCATTTCATTTTCTGAAATGCCTTTCATACCTCATTTGAGCTCTCGAAATTTAACCCTCGGAGATCGCGCCAACAGGACAGCCGCCTGCGCAGGAGCCGCAGCTAATGCACTTGTCGGGATCGATCTCAAACTTGCCGTCGCCCATGCTGATTGCTCCGACAGGGCAGGCTGCCTCACATGCGCCGCAAGCTACACAAGCATCACCAATTACATATGCCATAATCCAAATCCTCCTTAAAGCGTATAGTAAATCCTTTGTTCTATTGTAATATAAATAGCGGTTGAATACAAGCACTAAATAAAACTTTTTATTCCTGCCGAGAGGCTTCCATCTCGGCGCGCCTCTTGCGGATCCCGTCCAGAATAACCGCCTTTTTCTTTAAGAGAACATCCTTGTTCAGAGCTTCTACGCCCTCCAGCCGGTATTTCATGCCCAGCTTCTCATACTTTGGCTTTCCCATGGTATGGTAGGGCAGAGCGTCCAACGCCTTCAGATTGTGGAATTGGCCGATAAAGTAGCCCAGCTCGAAGAGATATTTGTCATCGTCCGTGATACCCGGCACGATCACATGCCGTATCCACATGTCCACATTTTTTTCATTCAGATAGGCGGCAAATTTCAGGATATTCTCGTTGGGCTGTGAGGTCAGATCCTTGTGCTTCTCGGGGTCAATGTGCTTGATGTCAAGCATCACAAGGTTGGTCAGGGTCATCAGCTTGTCCATTTTTTCCATCAGCGGAGCGTTGTCCGGATTGAAAGCGATGCCGGAGGTATCGATGCAGGTGTGGATATTCTTTTGCTTTGCCTGGGTGAACAGGTCGATCAAAAAATCAATCTGCATCAGAGGCTCGCCTCCGGTGACCGTGATCCCGCCGTCCTTGTAAAAGCTCACGTTGCGTTCATACTGCTCAATGATCTCGGCGGGCTCCATCAGCGTGCCGCCGTTCATCTCCCAGGTGTCCGGATTATGGCAGTAGGCGCATCTCATGGGGCAGCCCTGTACGAACACCACGAAGCGTGTGCCGGGGCCGTCCACCGTGCCAAAGCTTTCCAGAGAGTGTATTCTGCCTTGCATAGTTTTTCTTCCTTTCTCAGATGATGCCTCGTTTCATAAAAAACCCAGAAGGAAAAATCCTCCTGGGTTTCTTATCATTGGTGACTGTTCCTCCGCGGATTAAACGCTCTCGTGGAAAGTACGGGAGATAACGTCTGCCTGCTGTTCAGGAGTCAGCTTGATGAAGTTTACCGCATATCCGGATACGCGGATAGTAAGCTGCGGATAGTTTTCAGGATGCTTCTGAGCGTCCAGAAGAGTATCTCTGTTCAGAACGTTTACGTTCAGGTGATGGCCGCCCTTGGTTGCGTAACCATCCAATAAGTTTACCAGGTTGTTTACCTGTGTTGCATTTGCTTCTGCCATAGTTTTTTTCCTCCTATAATTTTTTTTATTGATAATCGTCTAAGCCTTCGTGAAGAGTGGGTACACTGCAGGCCAACGGTGTTCTGGAACAATCCGTGCAGCCCATTGTCTGAACGTTCTTTGACTGCTTACCTGCCTCCGTGTCGACATTTACGTGGCCGACGCCGTTCGTCATGCCGGAATCCAGCATCTTTACAAGGTCGTCAATCATTGTCTTCTCGTCCATCGTGTATTCCTCCTCTTAAACTTATTTGTTCAGATCCAGCTCGATATCTCCGGCAAATACCTGATCCTCTTTTCCGAGAGCGCCGGGGATGATAGTGAAGGTATTGGAGATACCGTCCTGTGCATCGTTGAAAGGCAGCTTGGATACGGAGGACAGAGATGCTACCGCACCATGAGTATCGCGGCCGTGCATCGGGTTAGCGCCAGGAGCGAAAGGCTGGCCCTTCTTACGTCCATCGGGAGTATTACCGGTAGCCTTACCGTAGGTTACGTTGGAGGTAATGGTCAGGATGGAGGTGGTAGGAATACCGTTTCTGTAGGTGTGGTGTCTTCTGACAGCGGTCATGAACTTGTGAACCACATCCTGAGCGATCTCGTCAACACGGTCGTCATCGTTGCCGTACTTCGGGAAGTCGCCGGTGGTCTTGAAGTCAACGATCACGCCGTCCTCATCACGTACAACCTCAACCTTAGCGTACTTGATAGCGGAGAGGGAGTCTGCAACGATGGACAGACCTGCAACGCCGGTAGCGAAGTAGCGCTTAACGTCTCTGTCATGAAGAGCCATCTCTGCTCTCTCATAGCAGTACTTGTCGTGCATATAGTGGATGATGTTCAGGGCGTTTACATAAACGTCTGCCTGCCACTCCAGCATGTCGATAAACTTGGAGTATACATCGTCATAATCCAGGACATCGCCCTCAACAGGACGGTACTTGGGACCAACCTGCTTCTTGGTAACCTCGTCGATACCGCCGTTCAAAGCGTACAGCAGGCACTTAGCCACGTTAGCGCGGGCGCCGAAGAACTGCATTTCCTTACCGATAACCATGGAGGATACGCAGCATGCGATACCGTAGTCGTCGCCGTGAACCACTCTCATCAGATCGTCGTTCTCGTACTGGATGGAGGAAGTGGTGATGGAGATCTTTGCGCAGTACTTCTTCCAATTCTCAGGAAGTCTGGTGGACCAGAGAACGGTCAGGTTGGGCTCGGGAGAAGCGCCCAGGTTCTCCAGGGTGTGCAGATAGCGGAAGCTCATCTTGGAAACCATGTGACGTCCGTCGATGCCGACACCGCCCAGAGACTCGGTAACCCAAACGGGATCGCCGGCAAAGATCTGGTTGTACTCGGGAGTACGTGCAAACTTTACGCAGCGCAGCTTCATGATGAAGTGATCCACGAACTCTTGGATCTGCTCCTCGGTGAAGGTGCCGTTTGCCAGGTCTCTCTCTGCGTAGATATCCAGGAAGGTGGAGGTACGTCCAAGGGACATTGCGGCACCGTTCTGCTCCTTTACAGAGCACAGGTATCCGAAGTAGGTCCACTGGATAGCTTCCTGAACGTTCTGAGCGGGCTTGGAAATATCAAAACCGTAAGAAGCAGCCATCTCTTTCATCATCTTCAGTGCGGTCATCTGCTCGGACAGCTCCTCGCGGAGACGGATCACATCGTCGGTCATTACGCGGCCGGTGGAAGCCTTCTGATCCTCTTTGTCCTCGATCAGTCTGTCGATACCGTACAGGGCCACACGGCGGTAGTCGCCAATGATACGTCCGCGGCCGTAAGCATCCGGCAGACCGGTGATGATATGAGAAGAACGGCAAGCTCTGATCTCAGGAGTGTATGCGTCGAAGCAGCCTGCATTGTGGGTCTTTCTGTGGATGGTGAAGAACTCGCTCACCTCGGGGTCCACTTCGTAGCCGTTGTCTGCGCAAGCCTTCTCTGCCATACGAATACCGCCGTAAGGCTGAAGAGAACGCTTGAAAGGCTTGTCGGTCTGGAAACCTACGATGGTCTCCTTGCTCTTGTCCAGATAGCCGGGACCGTGGGAAGTGATCGTGGAAATCACCTTGGTGTCCATGTCAAGCACACCGCCGGCCTCTCTCTCCTGCTTCTGCAGATCCAGAACCTGTGCCCACAGATCCTTGGTGTTCTGGGTAGGTCCTGCCAAGAAGCTCTCATCGCCGTCGTAGGGATGATAGTTTCTCTGGATGAAGTCACGGACATTGACTTCTTTGTCCCATTTGCCGGGTACAAAATCTTTCCATTCGTCTCTCATTTTGAAATAGCCTCCTACTTAAAATTTTGAATTAGTTGTGAGATTTTGCTGCCGCTAATTCTTAAGAATATTATATGTAAAAGTGGTTTCAGAGTCAAGGTGGAAACGTGTACTTTTTTCTATACAAAACACAGTATTTCCAAGTGTTTACAAAAAGTTTTCAAAATTTTTACGAATTTTTTTATAATTATTTTATGGGAAGAATAGCTTGTCAGATTTTCGGGAATGTATTATACTAGGCTGGTAAGAAAAAGAGTGGCGTTTTGTCCGTTTGGGACAGGGCGTGGCATGTGGCATATAGGTGGAAAGGAGAAACGAAATGAGCGGAATAACCAAGGATATGACGATCGGAGAGATCCTGAACGCAAACCCCAATGTGGTTCCCATCCTGTTGGATGCCGGAATGCACTGTCTGGGATGCCCCGCATCTCAGGCGGAGTCTCTGGAGGAGGCGGCCGCGGTGCACGGGATTGACATCGACGCGCTGATGAAGGCCATCGAGGAGGCGTAAGGAGACGGCGCCCGTCTCTGAAAAGCCCAAAGGGAGAGCCGAGAAAGAACCAAGAGAAAACTGAGAGAAAACTGAGAGAAAACCAAGAAAGAACTGGAAAAGAACCAAAAGAGAAGCAAAACAGAACCAAGAAAGAGCTGAGAGAGAACCAAGAGAGAACGGAAAGAGAACCAAGAAAGAACGGAAAGAGAACCAAGAAAGAACAAAGAGAACTAAGAGAGAAAAGAAGCTGCCGCACCCCGGGATCCGGACGATGCGGCAGCTCTTTTTCTATTTCTTCTTCTATTATTTTTCTATTACACGCTTTATATGCCTATATGCTTTTCATTCTCCGGAAAGGGCCTGCAGAGCATTTTCGGCGATCAGCGCCTCAAAATGTTCCTCCAGATAGGTGCGGCTGCCGGCGGGACTGCGCCGGAGGCTTCCGTACTCGGAGATGATGTTGCAGGTGCGGTCAAAGGTCTCTCGGGTCTCCTCGCCCTGGGTGAGCACGAGCAGATAGTTTCCGAGGCGATCGTCCTTGTAGAGCGCGCTGATCCCATGAAACCTGGGCGCGGTGATGGCGGCCACGGTCATTGCCTGCTGGAGGGAATCCATCGTAAACATCAGCGTGCGGTTTTTATCCTCCGGCTCCGGCGCGGCGGGAGCGGCTCCTGCCTCCGGTGCGGGACGTCTGGGATCCTTGAGACGGCGGAACAAATCCAGCATCTCGTCGGGGGAGTCCCCCTCATATTCCTCGCTGTCACTGTCCTCCGTGACGGAGGGGGCAAAGCGGGAGAAGCGGGTGTCCAGCTCCTCGGGATCCTCCACCTTGGTGATGACCAGGACGATGCACTCGGAGTTTAAGGGGATCGCCTCTATCATCAGCGGGATATCCTCCGCCTCAAAGCCAAACTCAAAATTTGCCTGCTGCATCATGTCGCGGAAAAGGTTTTTGGCCTTCTCGGTTCCATATGCAAGCTCGCTGATCTTCAGTTCACGGCTCGCCAGATCCTCGCGGGTCAGCGTGCAGCGGATCTGATTTTCATTTACCTTTTCTATCTTCATACAACAGCCTTTCTTTCTTGAAAATGAAAAAAACCTTTGGTTAAAAGTATCTTATACTTTCGGGTGCTTTTAGTCAATAGACAGCGGGCCACTTTACTTTTTTTTATAATTTTTTGTCAAAAAATGGAAATTGGTACTTGCCAAATAGTTTTCCATCTCTTATAATCTAACTCATAGATGCCTTCGGTACTCTGTACGGGGAAGGAGGCGGCAGTCTTAACTCTGGTTGATTTTCAGGAGCGTTCGCTCTATTTCATCCTTTTTGTTTGGTCACAGGAGTAGTCTGCGCATAGCCCTCTTATGATAGGATATGCGGAAACTTTGATAATTGACCTGTTTATATGGAGGATGTCTTACAGGCAGATACGTGCCGATTCTGGTAATTCAACTAATACTTTTCACATTTATAATTCATTTTAAACATGTTTTGTGCTAGTAATTTTTTACGGATCCTTTACGGGTTCGAGTACTGCCGAAGGAATCTATAGTCATTCTGTGCAAACGGCACGCCGGTATCTTTGGGACGCGGGGCAGGGAGATATATCACAGGGTTTTTGGTCAGGCCCCGGCAGGGAAAGCGTGTCAATACGAGGGATCTCACCGGATGTCGGAAACAGGGTTGCCTCTCATGTTGAAAAAGGTGAGATTTTATCAAAATTTAGTAATGACGGAAAAGCACCGGTGTGTTAGAATAAAACTGTCCGGTGCAAAGGGACGGCGGTCTCGGGGCGCATATGCGCCCCGAAGCGCCAGACCCTGAAACGATTTTTGGGAGAGAATGAGAGGATATCCGATATGAAAAAGAGACTGATAACAATAGCGGTAGCGCTTGTGCTGATCCTGGTCATTGGGGGGATCGCGGTGGGCAGGCCGCTCTATCATAAATACTCCTACAGCAAGGAGCTGGCGGACTGGAATGAATTTTATCAGGTGTCCGGAGAGGAGAGCGCCATTATCCTGCAGAATGAGATGGTGGAGGAGAAGGCGCTCATCAGGGACCAGGTGTGCTATTTTGATCTGGACACCATCCACAAATATATGAATGAGATCTTCTATGTGGATCCGGAGGAAAATCTGCTTTTGTACACCGACGCGGTGGGCACCACCCGGGTAAATCTGGGGGAGAGCGTGTATACCGGCGCCTCGGGAGCGGAGGATATGGGCTGCACCATCGCCTTTTGTGAGAACGACAAGGTGTATGTGGCGGCCGACTATGTGCAGCTTTTCACCAATTATTCCTATGAGGTGTTCGACCGTCATGTCCAGGTGTACACCCAGTGGGGGGAACACCAGACGGCGGAGATCAAGAAGGCGACGGCTTTGAGGACGCTGGGAGGCATCAAGAGCCCGATTTTGTGTGAGCTGGCGGCGGGAGACCCCGTGGAGATCCTGGAGGAGATGGAGACCTGGAGCAAGGTAAAGACCTCGGACTCCGTCATTGGGTACGTGGAGAATAAGCGGCTCGCGAATGTGCATACGGAGGCGGAGACGGCGGTGGATTTCTATGAAGCGCCGGAGTATACCTCAGTGGCGATGGACGGGAAGGTGAGCCTTGGCTTCCACGCTGTCTACAGTCTGGGGGGCAACGAGAGCCTGGGCGAGGTGACGGCAAATGCCCATGGGATGAACGTGATCGCGCCCACCTGGTTTGCCCTGAACGACAATGAGGGAGGCTACAGGAGCTTCGGAAGCTCCGATTACGTTGCCCAAGCCCACGGGATGGGACTGCAGGTGTGGGGCGTGGTGGACAACTTTAATTCCGGCGTAGAGGTGGACGAGCTGGCGGTTCTGTCCTCTACGGCAAAGAGGCAGCGCCTGGTGGACAGCCTGGCCGAAGAGGCGGGAAGGCTGGGGCTGGACGGCATCAATGTGGACTTTGAATCGCTGGATTCCAAATGCGGCATCCACTATGTACAGTTTTTGCGCGAGCTGTCCGTGGCCTGCAGGCAAAAGGGCCTGGTGCTTTCCGTGGACAACTATGTCCCCTTCGATTTTAACGATTATTACAGGCTGGACATTCAGGGCCAGATCGCGGACTACGTGATCATCATGGGCTACGACGAGCACTGGCACGGATGCGGCGAAGCGGGAAGCGTGGCGAGCCTGAGCTATGTCTCCAACGGCCTGGACCGGACGCTGGAGGAGGTGCCCTCCCAAAAGGTGGTCAATGCGCTTCCGTTCTACACGCGCATTTGGCGGACGGAGGGGGATCAGGTCACGGATGAGACCCTGTTTTTGAACCAGACTGCGGATTATCTGAGCCGCAGAGGAGTGGCGCCGGTGTGGGATGAGACCACCGGACAAAATTACGCGGAGTGGCAGGAGGGGAGCACCCTTTGCCAGGTTTGGGTGGAAGATGCCCAGTCCATCAGCGCGAAGCTGAATGTGATGGAGGCGAAGGAGCTGGGAGGAGTCGCCGTGTGGAGGCTTGGCTTCGGCAATTCCGCGATCTGGGATCTCCTCAAGGTGTATGTGAGCTTATAGAGATCCGGCGGTTCTTTCGCCCGACAGTGAGGGCATATATATAGTACAAAAACAAAACGGGAAGTACTATGACGGAGTTTCAGAATAAGGTGTTCTCCCTGGTCATGGGATGTCTGCTTCTTGTCTCCATGTTCGTGGTGGGGCGGGAGGCGGCGCAGAGCGCGGCGGGAGCGGGGATCGCCGAAAACGGTGAGCGGTGCGTGGTGATCGATGCGGGGCACGGCGGAAACGATCCCGGGAAGGTGGGCATTAACAATGCGCTGGAAAAGGATCTCAATCTGCGGATCGCTCTGCTGGTGAAGCAGTATCTGGAGGCCAACGATATCAAGGTGGTCATGACCCGGGAATCGGACGAGGGGTTGTACGATGCCGACGCGCCGAACAAGAAGGTGCAGGACATGAAACAGCGCATTGCGCTGATCGACGAGGCCAATCCCCTGGTGACGGTGAGTATTCATCAGAACAGCTATCCGGAGGAGTATGTGCACGGGGCGCAGGTCTTTTACTATGACGGCAGCAGGGAGGGGCAGAGGCTGGCGGAGTACATACAGACGCGGCTGGTCGAGACGACGGATCCCGAGAACAAGCGTCAGGTCAAGGCGAATGACAGCTATTATCTGCTGAAAAAGACGGCGGTGCCGATTGTCATTGTGGAATGTGGTTTCCTTTCCAATCGGGAGGAGGCGGAGAAGCTTGTGTCGGACGATTACCAGAAGGAAGTCGCATGGGCCGTTGCCATCGGAATCCTGCAATATTTAAACACGGAGACATAGCGGCGGTATGCTTTTTTGGGGAAGAGGGGCAGAAACGATCCGGTCCGGTGGGCCGCAAGGTTTTTTCTGCCTCTTTCCTTTTGGCTCCGGCTGTGTTATACTATACATGATTATAAAATCTTGGGAAGTGTGCTCTCATGGATACGAGATGGATCAAAGTAGAGAAGGATGTGGACGACCTGTCTGACGCGGAGGAAAAGGCTCTGCAGGAGGCGGGGGAGATTATCCAAAAGGGCGGTCTGGTGGCGTTCCCCACGGAGACCGTGTATGGGCTGGGGGGAGACGCCCTGAATCCGGAATCGGCGCGCAGGATTTATGCCGCCAAGGGACGCCCCTCCGACAATCCTCTGATCGTCCATATCTGCAGGCTGGAAGATATGGAGCGGATCGCGCGGAACATTCCCCGGGAGGCGTTTCGCCTGGCGGAAAGCTTTTGGCCGGGGCCGCTGACGATGATCCTCCAAAAAACGGAGGAGGTGCCTTATGAGACCACCGGAGGTCTGGACACCGTGGCGGTCCGTATGCCCTCCGATCCGGTGGCCCGCAGACTGATCGCCTGCAGCGGCGGCTACGTGGCGGCGCCCAGCGCAAATCTCTCCGGAAAGCCCAGTCCCACCGCGGCCAAATACGTGGCGGAGGATATGATGGGGCGGATCGACGCCATCATAGACGGCGGGGAGGGAGAGATCGGGCTGGAGTCCACGATCGTAGATCTGACCGTTTCGCCGCCTAAGGTACTTCGCCCGGGGTATATCACCGTGGAGATGCTTTCCGATGCCCTCGGGCAGGAAATCGACACGGATGTCACAATTATGACGAATGACAGCGGACAGGCTCCCAAGGCTCCCGGCATGAAATACCGCCACTATGCCCCCAAGGGGATCCTGACACTGGTGGAGGGAGAGCCGGAGGCGGTGGCTGCCTATATCAACGGCCAGGTGTCGGCGGATCAAAGGGCGGGGGAAAAGGTCGGCGTCATCGGCACCGAGGAACGGCTTTGTTCCTACCGCGCGGATGTGGTCAAGAGCGTGGGGAGCCGGACGGACGAGGAGAGCATCGCGCACTGCCTGTACGCGGTGCTGCGCGAATTTGACAATGAGGGAGTCACCAGGATCTACTCGGAGAGCTTTGCAAGAGAAGGCTTTGGGCAGGCCATCATGAACCGGCTGTTAAAGGCGGCGGGGCACAGAGTGGTGACGCTCCAGGAAACGATAAGTTAGGAAACGATAGTTACAGTAGGGATAATTACAGTAAGGATAGCTGCGGTAAGGATAGTTGCGGTAAGCGGAGGAAAGATGATGATAGCGATTGGAAGCGACCATGGCGGATATGAGTTGAAGGAAAAGCTGATTGCCCATCTGGAGCAGAACGGATTTTCGGTGAAGGATATGGGGTGCCACAGCAGGGAGAGCTGTGACTATCCGGTGTTTGGACAGGCGGTGGCGAAGGCGGTGGCGTCCGGCGAGTGCGAGAGAGGGATCGTGATCTGCACCACCGGCATCGGCATGAGCATGGTGGCGAACAAGGTGAAGGGGGTGCGCTGCGCGCTGTGCGCGGATCCCTATTCCGCTAAGATGACGAGGCTCCACAACAATGCCAATGTGCTGTCGCTGGGCGCGGGAATCGTGGGAGAGAATCTGGCGAAAGAGATCGTGGACACGTTTCTGAGCGTGCCTTTCTCCGGCGAGGGGCGCCACTGCAGACGGGTGGACATGATCGAATAAGCGAGTGACCGGGGCGCGGTACACGGAGGAGAATGGGAGCAAATGACCAAAAAGCGAGCGGATTACATCAGCTGGGACGAATATTTCATGGGGGTGGCGCACCTGTCGGGTATGCGCTCCAAGGACCCCAGTACACAGGTGGGAGCCTGCATCGTCAGCAGCGACAACAAGATACTTTCCATGGGATATAACGGTCTGCCGTGCGGCTGCTCGGACGAGGACTATCCGTGGGACAGGGAGGGCGAGGAGCTGGAGACCAAGTACCCTTACGTGACCCACAGCGAGCTGAATGCGATCCTGAACTACAGGGGAGGGTCGCTGGAGGGGACCAAGCTGTACGTATCCCTGTTTCCCTGCAATGAGTGCGCGAAGGCGATCATTCAGGCGGGGATCCGCACCGTGGTCTACGACTGTGACAAGTACGAGGGCACACCTGCCAACCGTGCCGCGAAACGCATGTTTGATTCCGCCGGGGTGAAATATGTGCCCTACAGCAGAACCGGTCGGCAGATCCACATTCAGGTGTAGAGGAAGCGAAAGGAAATCATATATTAAATAAAGAGAGGTTTTGAGGTGAAGGGGCGAAGGAAGACATCTCTTTTGCTCTTGACAGCGTTTTTGACGTGGCTGGTGTTTCCGGCGGACGGCAGATTTGCCGTGGAGGCTACGGGTGGCGGAAATCCCAGCACCACCCAGCAGGAGATCGACGAGAGAGAAGAGGACAAGAAAAATCTGGAGGGACAGCTGGGCGAGGAGCGGGATAATCTGCAGAATCTGCGCGGGGAAAGCAATACCCTTCAGGGGCAGCTGACGAACCTGAAATCGCAGCTGACCCAGGTGAGCAACCGCCTGGAGGAGCTGGAACTGCAGATCCGAGACAAGGAACAGGATATCCAGGAGACGCAGAAAGCGCTTGGAGAGGCAAGAGACAGAGAAGAACAGCAGTATAACAACATGGTGCTTCATGCCAGGGACGCCTATGAGAGAGGCGACATGGAGTACGCTTCCGCCATTTTGAACGCGGGCAGCTTTGCGGAGATGGTCAACGCCGCGGATTATTTCCAGAACGTCGCCGCATATGAGCAGCGTATGCTGGATGAGTATATGGAAAACCGTCAGATGATCGAGGAGCATGAAGCGCGTCTGCAGGCGGACCGCGAGGAGCTGGGACGACTGGAAGAGGATACCAGGGAGGAGCAGAGCCGTGTGAACGGAATGATCAATCAGACCTCCAATTCCATTGCGCAGTACGCTTCCGAAATCTCCGATGCGGAAAAGAGAGCGCTGGAATACGAGGCGCAGATCCGCAAGGCGGAGGAGGACTTGACCGTCCTGCGGAAAAAGCTGGCGGAGGAGCAGGCGTTGTCCCGCACGGCGGCAAATTCCGAATGGAGGGACATCTCCGAGGTGAGCTTTGCGGAGGGGGACCGGAAGCTTCTGGCGAATCTGATCTACTGCGAGGCGGGAGCCGAACCGTACGACGGCAAGGTGGCCGTGGGCAGCGTGGTGGTCAATCGGGTGCTGAGCTCCGTATTTCCGGACACGGTGGTGGGCGTGGTCTACCAGAACAAACAGTTCTCTCCGGTGGCGAGCGGCAGGCTGGAGCTGGCTCTTGCGTCCGACAAGGCTACCGCAGAGTGCTATCAGGCGGCGGATGAGGCTATGACCGGTTACACCAACGTGGGACAGTGCGTGTTTTTCCGAACCCCGATCGAGGGGCTGACAGGGATCAATATTGGCGGTCACGTCTTTTATTGACAAGGGTGATCCGAACAAGATAATAAGAGAAAAGGAAGAAGCTTATGAGGATTCTGAGAACAGGTGAAGTGCGGGAAAAGGGTTTGTATATGTGCTGCCAGGTCTTTGTGCGAAAGGATTTTGTCGCCGTCTATGCCTCTGAGTGGTACTATCGGTATGTGGGCAGCAATTCCTATCTTCCCATCACGGATCTGATCGATCCGGAGGACGCTGAGATCCTGAAGGAGGCGATAGAGAATCTGACGGAGCCGGTGGAGGTGGTCACGAGGATCACCAACCACAAGGACGGCTTCCGCAATATCTATCTGCGCGTGGAGCGAAGCGACCGCACGGAGAACGGCGAACCGATCTATGAGGTGACGATTCTGGACATCCTGGATCTGGAGGAACGCAAGGACCGGCTGGAAGAGAATGTGGCAAAGTACCGCTATTTTATGACTCTGGAAAACACCTATTACTTTGAGTACGATATGGCGGGCAATCACCTGTTGATCTACAAGTATGTCAATGAGAAATCGATCAAGCTTGTGGATTCGGACCTGGATGCCTTTGTGGAGGAGTACACGGGAGGGCGGGATCCTCAGGATAGGCTGATCGATCAGATGAATACCTTTTGCGGCCATTTGAAGGGCGGCAGCCAGTTTTTCGACATGGAATTTGAGGGCATTTTGGACGGAAAACAGGGCAGGTGCAGCGTGAAGGGCGGCATTTACCATAAAAACAAGAATATGGTGGGCGGCGTCTTCATGCCGGACCAGATCAGTATTCGGGAGGCGTACTATCTGACGGAAGCGGCCAGGGATGCGGGGTCGGGGCTTCTGAACAAGAAGGCGGCGTCCGAGTATACCATCGAGAAGCTGGCGGAGGCAGCAGGCAGGACCGCGTGGGTCATCGTCATGGATATCGACGATTTCAAGAATATCAATGACACGTTTGGCCATCTTTTCGGGGATCAGGTGATCCGGAAGGTGGCGGAGACGCTTCAGGATACGGTTGGACAGAGAGGGATCGTGGGACGCTTTGGCGGGGATGAATTTTTCGTCTTTCTGGAGAAGGTGGGGAGCAGAGAGGATTTAAAAACGCTCCTAAAGACCATCGCCAAGCAGCTTTTGGTGGCGTTTGACCCGAAATTCCGCCTGACCACTTCCATCGGCGTCAGCCAGTATCCTGTGGACGGGACGAATTTTGAGGAGCTGTTTGGCAAGGCGGACAAGGCGCTCTATATCGCCAAGGAAAAGGGGAAGAACCGTCATATTATCTACGAGGAAAAGCTGCACGGGGAATACACCACGGACAGCATGAAAACGCAGACGGTGGCGTATGCTATGTCCAGGGAAAAGCGCCGCGACAAGCTGATCGAGCTGATGAGCACCCTGTATCTGAAGGGCGTCCGGTATGTGACGGAGGATCCGCAGGTGCAGAAGAGCATCCGCGACCTTTTCGACCTGGACGGACTGACCATCTATGCCGATTATGGCAGAGAGCTGGTGTGCCGAAACGGTAGCTATGTGTGCGGGATGAAGGATACGGAGCACATCCTCGAGGATGAAGAATATATCAAGCTGTTTGAGAACCAGGGAGTGTTTGTGATCACCACGAAGGAGAAGCTGAAGGCGGTTCACGAGGAGGCTTACCGGATCGCGACGGAGCAGGAGATCGGCTCCATGATCCAATGCCTTGCCAAGAAGGACGGCCGCCCCTATGCGCTGGTCAGCTTTGATGTGTTTAACCGGAACCGCAAGTGGGCGGACAACGATATTGAGCTGTTGGGGCTGATCGGCACCTGCCTGGGCAGGATGCTGGCGCTATAGGCGGCAGGTTATGGGATAGGCTACAGATTCCGGAGATTCAGATAGGATTGCAGCCGGTCAAATTTGTCCCTGTCGATCAGGGAGAGGAGGTTGTTTAACCTTCTCAGGCACAGGCACATTTGTCCGGCGGTGATCAGACCCCGCTCCATCGCCTCCGCCAGCTCGTCGAGATCGGCCACCTTCATGCGCCCGTCGGGATAGAGGATCACGTCGGCCAGAAGGTCGGTGACGGTGAGGCGGGCCTGTTCGGGGTCGTACACATAGTCTACAATATCGCAGTACCAGTAGAGCAGGGAACCGTCCGCGCGGTAAAACTTGCTGACCTTGATCCCCTCCTTCAAAAAATAGCAGGAGCTGCCGTGGGAGAAAGCCGCTTTGGGCTTCAGGGTGTTCCACTTGGTAATGATGTAATCCTCGCCCTGTTCCACGATGATATCGTCCTTTAACAGGAGACATTCCGGAGGCAGGATGCGTTTGCGGTAGATCTGCAGAGGGGGCATGGAGGTTCTCCTTTCTCGTTTTGGTCCTTCGACCGGTCAAAATTCCGTATTTTCTACAAAAATCTGTCTTTTTTTAATACTATATCAGCAAAATACTTACGTCAACCTAATTTTGCAGATAAATTTCTTTTTATTTTGCATTTGTGCACTGTTTTTTTCTAGACAATTCGGAAAAATTTGGGTATAATTTACTATAGTCACATTACAAGGGCAAGCGGAGGCAGATATGGCTGACAAGAAGGGACCGCCGCGCCGAGGCGGAGGGCGCTATGACAAAAGCGTATACCGCTCCTTTGCGCTGATCATGCAGTTTGGCATCAATATGCTGGTTCCGATCGGTATGATGTCGGCGCTTGGTATTTTCCTGGACAGGAAGCTGGGGACTTCCTACCTCATGGTGCTTCTGTTTTTTGTGGGGGCGATAGCGGGCGCGCAGAATGTCTACCGCATGGCAAAGCGTGTCTATGAGGAGCCGGCGGAGAGAAAAAGCGCTTCCGGCAGGGAGTCAGACGGCGGGAAGGAAGATGACCGAGATGCTGAAAAAGATAAATAGAACGCTTCTGGAGATGTGGACGGGGATCTTGGTGTTAGGCGTGATCTGTCAGGTCGTGGGAGCCTTTCTGGTGAAGGATCAGATCTATTATGCAAAGAGTCTTTGGTTTGGTATTCTCCTGGCGGTCGCAAGCACGATCCATATGTACCGCACGCTGGATCGGGCGCTGGATTTGGATGAGAAGAGAGCCGCCAAGGCGATTTTTCGCGGTTATGTGATCCGTTATGCGGTGCTTGTGGTTCTGCTGTCCATCTGTATGGTGACGCGGGTCTTAAATCCGCTGATCGTTTTTATGGCGTACATGAGCCTGAAAGTAACGGCGCTTATGCAGCCGTTTACCCATAAATTTTATAATATGCTGTTCCATGAAACGGATCCCGTTCCGATGCCGCTCGATGAGACCGCGGCCGGGGAGGAAGCGGGAAACCCGCGTGAAGGGGAAGGGCCTTCGCAGGACTTGCGACAAAAGGAATGAATAAGGAGGTGAAATTATGGGACATGGAATCTTGTTATCCGGAGCCGATAACATTGACTTTATGGTACATGGGATCTTCCAGTACTCGTTCTTTGGTCATCCGGTCTGGATAACAACGACACATGTGAGTGTCTTGATTGTCCTGTTAATTCTCATAGGCTTTGCGATCGCGGCAAACCGTGCGATGGCCAAAGCAAGTGAGGAACCGACGGGCTTTCAAAACGTGGTCGAGCTGATTGTGGAAAAGCTGGACGGCATGGTTGACGGCACCATGGGCAAGGGTGCTCCGAGCTATTATAACTATATCGGGACCATCTTCATCTTTATCCTGTTCAGCAATATCTCAGGTCTTTTGGGACTTCGGCCACCTACCGCTGATTATGGCGTGACGCTGCCGCTGGGTGTGTTGACCTTTATACTGATCCACTTCTGTGAGTTTCGGTATAATAAGCTGGGAGACATCTGGAAAGACAAGTGTTCTCCGTTGCCGCCGTGGCTGCCCATCTGGCTGCCGATCAATATAATCAGTGATGTCGCGGTTCCGATTTCTTTGTCTCTGCGTCTGTTTGCCAACGTGCTGTCCGGCACGGTCATGATGGCTTTGATCTACGGACTGCTGGGATGGATAGCGACCGCGTGGCCCGCAGCGCTGCATGTATACTTTGATCTGTTTTCCGGAGCGATTCAGACCTATGTATTCTGTATGCTGACCATGACCTACATTTCCAATTCGCGAAATGACAATTAAAACAAAACAGTGAGAAAGGCCAAGAGCCTACAATAGGAGGAAACAAAATGGATTTCAACGAGAATTTTATTTTAGGATGTTCCGCAATCGGTGCCGGTCTGGCAGTTATCGCCGGTATCGGGCCTGGTGTCGGCCAGGGTATTGCAGCCGGCCACGCAGCAGCAGCAGTCGGACGCAACCCCGGCGCAAAATCTGACGTTACTTCCACCATGTTACTTGGTCAGGCCGTTGCCGAGACCACCGGTCTGTACGGTCTGCTGATCGCAATGCTTCTGTTATTCGTAAAGCCTCTGCTGCCGTAATAGCGACGATTACGATTTTTGCGAGATGGTGGAAAGGAGGCAACAATGATACTTTTAACAGACGGGTCTGCGGCGAGCATGGAGAGATTGTTCGACCTTGACTGGCAGCTTTTGGCTGACTCCTGTCTGACTATTATTGCCGTCTTCGTTCTTTTCTTGGCACTCAGCTATTTCCTGTTCAATCCGGCGAGAAAGATGCTGAACGCCCGCAAGGAGAAGATACATAATGAATTGGAAGACGCAAGGCAGAACAGGGAGGAAGCCCAGGGCTTAAAGGCGCAGTACGAGGATAAGCTGAAGGATGTCGACAAGGAAGCGGAAGGCATTTTGAGCGACGCCCGCAAACGTGCGCTGGCCAATGAGAACCAGATCATCGATCAGGCCAAGGAAGAAGCTGCCCGCATCATTGAAAGAGCACGTGTTGAGGCCGATCTGGAGAAACAGAAGATGTCGGACGATGTGAAGAAGGAGATGGTTTCTCTGGCATCCATTATGGCGGAGAAGGTGGTGTCCGCTTCCATCGACACGACTGTGCAGGATCAGCTCATCGACGAGACTCTGAAGGAAATGGGTGATAGTACATGGCTAAGTTAGTTTCCAAAACATATGGAGAAGCCCTGTTTGAGACGGCCATGGAGAATCAGCGCGGCGAGGAGTTTTTGAAGGAGATCCAAAAGATCCTGCAGGTGCTGGAAGAGAACCCGCAGTTTGACAAGCTGATGAATCATCCCGGCATTTCCAAACAGGAAAAGGTTTGTGTGATAGAGAAGGTCTTTCAGGGAAGAGTCAGCGACGAGCTGACCGGCTTTTTGAAGGTGGTCGTGGACAAGGAACGCTATAAGGAGCTTCCGTCGATCTTTCAGTATTTTATTGACAGGGTCAAGGAGGTGAGCGGTGTCGGGGTGGCACATATCACCACCGCGGTAGAGCTCTCCGACGAGCAGAAGGCGGCCACGCTTGCGCGGCTTCTGGAGATCACGTCCTATCAGCGCATCGAGTCTGATTTTCAGGTGGATGCCTCTCTGATCGGCGGTATGGTGATCCGTATCGGCGACCGAGTGGTGGACAGCAGTATTCGGACCAAGTTAAATGATTTAACCAAACAATTATTACAAATCCAGTTGGGTTAGGCCGCTGGAAGAAAGGTGATACAGAACAATGAATTTAAAACCGGAAGAAATAAGTTCTGTAATCAAGGAGCAGATCAAATCGTATGCGTCCAAGCTGGATGTGTCCGATGTGGGCACTGTCATCCAGGTGGCGGACGGCATCGCCCGTGTGCACGGCCTGGAGAAGGCGATGCAGGGTGAGCTGCTGGAATTTCCCGGCGACGTGTACGGCATGGTGCTCAATCTTGAGGAGGACAATGTGGGCGTTGTGCTTCTTGGAAGTGCCAAGAATATCAACGAGGGTGACACGGTCAAAACCACCGGAAGAGTGGTCGAGGTTCCCGTAGGCGACGCTCTGCTGGGTCGCGTTGTGAACGCGCTGGGGCAGCCCATCGACGGCAAGGGGCCGGTCCAGACGGACAGGTTCCGTAAGATCGAGCGTGTGGCGAGCGGCGTTATCACCAGAAAGAGCGTGGACACTCCGCTGCAGACCGGCATCAAGGCGATCGATTCCATGATCCCCATCGGGCGCGGCCAGCGTGAGCTGATCATCGGCGACCGCCAGACCGGAAAGACCGCGATCGCCATCGATACGATCATCAACCAGAAGGGGCAGAACGTAAAGTGTATCTATGTGGCGATCGGGCAGAAGGCTTCTACCGTCGCCAATATTGTGAAGACGCTGGAGGAGAACGGCGCGATGGCCTACACCACCATTGTGGTGTCCACGGCCAGCGACCTGGCTCCTCTGCAGTATATCGCTCCGTATTCCGGATGCGCTATCGGCGAGGAGTGGATGGAGAACGGACAGGATGTGCTGGTGGTGTACGACGACCTGAGTAAACATGCCACCGCCTACCGCACACTCTCTCTGCTGCTTCGTCGTCCGCCCGGACGTGAGGCATATCCCGGTGATGTATTCTACCTGCACTCCAGGCTCCTGGAGCGCGCGGCGAGAATGAGCGAAGAGTATGGCGGGGGATCCCTCACCGCGCTTCCGATCATCGAGACGCAGGCGGGCGACGTGTCCGCGTACATCCCGACCAACGTGATCTCCATCACGGACGGTCAGATCTATCTGGAGACGGAGATGTTCAACTCCGGTTTCCGTCCCGCCGTAAATGCCGGTCTTTCCGTTTCCCGTGTGGGCGGCGCGGCGCAGATCAAGGCGATGAAGAAGATCGCTGCGCCTATCCGTACCGAGCTCGCACAGTACCGTGAGCTTGCCGCTTTTGCACAGTTTGGCTCCGAGCTGGATGCGGACACCAAGGAGAAGCTGGCACAGGGCGAGAGGATCAAGGAAGTGTTAAAGCAGCCGCAGTATCAGCCCATGCCCGTGCAGTATCAGGTCATCATCATCTACGCGGTGACCCGCAAATACCTGCTGGATGTGGCAGTGGAGGATATCACGCGCTTTGAGAAGGAATTTTTCGAGTTCTTGGATACCAAGTATCCTGAGATTCCCAATTCCATTGCGCAGAACAAAGAGATCTCCGACGAGATTGACCAGAAGCTTCAGAAGGCGATCGGAGAGTTTAAAGCGGCGTTCAAATAAGCGGTTGGAGGGGTAAACTATGGCATCAATGCGTGATATAAAACGCCGGAGAAGCAGTATTCAGGGCACCCAGCAGATCACAAAGGCCATGAAGCTTGTCTCTACGGTGAAGCTGCAGCGGGCGAGGACCAACGCGGAGCGATCCAAGGCGTACTTCGACTGCATGTTCCGCACGGTGAACAGCATCCTCTCCCGCGTAGGGCATGTGGAGCACAGGTTTCTGCTTCCGGCACAATCCGGCAGGAAAGCGGTGATCGTTATCACCTCCAACCGCGGACTGGCGGGAGGCTATAACTCGAATATCGTGAAGCTTATCACCAGAAGCGAGGAGCTGAAAAAGGAAGATCTTCTCATCTATGCCATCGGCAATAAGGGAAGAGAGGCTTTGCAGAGAAACGGCTATGAGATCAAAAAGGCGCTGCCGGACATCATTGAGGAACCGGCTTATGCCGACGCGATGCTCCTCTCCAAGGAGCTGCTGGAGGCGTTTGCCGCAGGGGAGATCGGCGAGATCTATCTGGCGTATACTTCCTTTAAAAACACGGTCAGCCACGAGCCCAGGCTGTTGAAACTCCTTCCTGTGGAGATAACGGATCCGGAGGAGGCGGAAGCGCCCGCGGACAATGCGCTGATGAATTTTGAGCCGGAGGATGTGGAGGCTTTGGACATGATTATTCCAAAGTACATCACCAGCCTGATCTACGGCGCTATGATGGAGGCGGTGGCCAGCGAGAACGGCGCGCGTATGCAGGCGATGGACAGCGCGACCAGCAACGCCGAGGAGATGATCAACGACCTGTCTCTGAAGTACAATCGGGCAAGACAGGGATCCATCACTCAGGAGCTGACCGAGATCATTGCCGGCGCGGAGGCTCTTGGGTAAGGGCAAAACGACTTTAGGAATGATAATTTCAGCAATACGAATATGTCCAGAATTGGACAGGAAAGAGGTAGAGATGGCAGGAGAAAATAAAGGTAAGGTTACCCAGGTCGTAGGCGCTGTCCTTGACATCCGCTTCGACGAGGGAAAGCTGCCTGAAATTAACGAAGCAATTCGCATCCCCACCAAGGACGGCGGCGAATTGACCGTTGAGGTTTCCCAGCACTTGGGCGACGATACTGTCAGATGTATCGCAATGGGTACCACGGACGGCCTGGTTCGCGGAATGGAGGCGATTGCAACAGGGGCTCCCATTTCCGTGCCGGTAGGAGAGAATACCCTTGGACGTATCTTCAACGTTCTGGGGCAGCCTATCGACAATAAGCCGGCGCCGGAGGGAGTGACTTATGAACCGATCCACAGACCTGCGCCTAAGTTTGAGGAGCAGTCCACGGAGACGGAGCTTTTGGAGACCGGTATCAAGGTGGTCGACCTGCTCTGCCCTTATCAGAAGGGCGGTAAGATCGGCCTGTTCGGAGGCGCCGGCGTGGGCAAGACGGTCCTGATCCAGGAGCTGATCCGCAACATTGCGACAGAGCACGGCGGATATTCCGTGTTCACCGGAGTGGGTGAGCGCACCCGTGAGGGTAACGATCTGTACCATGAGATGCAGGAATCCGGCGTTATCGACAAGACCACCATGGTGTTCGGCCAGATGAATGAGCCCCCCGGAGCGAGAATGAGAGTGGGACTGTCCGGCCTGACGATGGCGGAGTACTTCCGTGACAAGGGCGGTAAGGATGTGTTGCTCTTTATCGACAACATTTTCCGATTCACGCAGGCAGGAAGTGAGG
Source organism: uncultured Acetatifactor sp. (assembly GCA_947631615.1). GTDB lineage: Bacteria > Bacillota > Clostridia > Lachnospirales > Lachnospiraceae > Acetatifactor. Next base: position 46,885 of record CANRLX010000004.1, on the reverse strand, counting down.
TGTCGGCTCTGCTCGGCCGTATGCCTTCCGCAGTGGGTTATCAGCCCACGCTTCAGACGGAGATGGGCGCCCTTCAGGAGCGCATCACCTCCACCAAAAACGGCTCCATTACCTCGGTGCAGGCGGTGTACGTGCCTGCGGACGACCTGACCGATCCGGCGCCCGCCACCACATTCGCACACCTGGATGCTACCACCGTGCTGTCCCGTTCCATTGTGGAGCTGGGAATCTATCCGGCGGTAGACCCGCTGGAGTCCACCTCCCGCATCCTGGATCCCAGGATATTGGGCGAGGATCACTATCGCACGGCGCGCGGAGTGCAGGAGATTCTGCAGCGCTACAAGGAGCTTCAGGACATCATCGCCATCCTGGGTATGGATGAGCTGTCCGAGTCGGATAAGCTGGTGGTATCTCGTGCGCGTAAGGTTCAGAGATTCCTTTCCCAGCCCTTCTTTGTGGCAGGACAGTTCACCGGTCTGGAAGGAAAGTATGTGCCGATCAGTGAGACCATCCGGGGCTTCAAGGAGATCCTGGAGGGCAAGCATGATGACATTCCGGAGAGCTATTTCCTGAATGCAGGAAGCATCGACGATGTGCTGGCAAAAGTGAAATAGTGCGGAGGTGTACATATGGCAGACAATCAAAATTTCAAGCTGCGCATTATCACACCGGATCGCGTGTTTTACGAGGGAGACGTGGATATGGTGGAGTTTAATACCACGGAGGGAGAGATCGGTGTCCTCCCCGGCCATATTCCGCTGACGGTCATTGTAAAGCCCGGTATTCTGCACATTTATGAGAAGGAGGAACAGAAGTCAGCGGCGCTTCACTCCGGATTTGCGGAGATTCTTCCCACGGGTATCACCGTCCTGGCGGAGATTATCGAGTGGCCGAACGAGATCGATTCGGATCGCGCGGAGGCAGCGCTCCGCCGCGCGGAGGAGCGTCTGCAGAACAAGACTCCCGAGACCGATATCGCCAGAGCGGAGACGGCACTTTTGCGTGCAATGGCGCGTATCGAGATCTTAAAGTAATGGAATACAGGATGTAACAATTCATACGCTGTGCGCATATGCTATTAAAAAGTGATCGCAGGATCGCACCGGATAGCATGAGGCACAGCGTATGGACTTTAATAGGAGACTGATCCATCCCCTTCCCTTCTACATGACATATTCAGGATATCTCAGCCCCGCACAGGAGAGTGCGGCGCTTCAGGATTTGGAATACTTACAGCAGGCATATCCCCATGATGTAAAGCGTTACCAGTGTAAAATAGCGGAAATGTTGGACAAATTAGATTATGAGGGGAGTATGATATACGACGAGTATCCGGACCGCTGTTCCATACAGCGGCTTGCGGACAGCATGGTACAGGTCCTTAGACAGGAGGAGACGGAGGACTGTGAGGAGGATCCGGAGAGGTGGAGCCGGACCGCCGACATGGTGCAGGTGCTTTTGTGCAACGAGATCTATAAGCGCAGGCACGGCGGAAAAAGAGGCGGAATTTTTTATTTATGAAAAATTTAGTTGTTTAATTATCTCAAAGTTATTACAATAAAGCTATGAAGAAAACGTTGATGAAAATGATCGTCTTTGCGCTGACCTTTTTGGCGGCGCTGGTCATTATTGGCAGAATCATGAATCAGGGACACGACAATATTACCATGGAGATGGCGCAGGCGACCCTTCCCGTGATCGCGATGGAGAGGGACGGCATCGAGTACAACCAGCTCCATGGCTATTGTAATGTCATGGACACCGCCTTTCAGCGGGATACGATCACGGCCCTGGGGGAGAGCCGCAACACCGATTTTACCGTGGACACCTACGGCAGGAATGTGGCGGGGATCTCCATTGAGGTGCGCAGCATGGACGGCTCCCGCCTGATCGAGGACACGCCGGTGCAGAATTATGAACAGCGGGACGGCACGATCCACGGTACGATCACCCTGAAGGATCTGATCGAACGGGACACGGAATATATGCTGGTGATCCTGTTAAAACTGGACGACGACCAGGAGGTGCGTTACTACACCCGGGTGATCTGGAGCGACAGCGTCAATGTGGTGGAAAAATTGTCCTTTGTGTCGGATTTTCATGAAAAGCTGTACGATAGGGAGGCGGCCAGGGAGCTGGCGATCTATCTGGAGACGAACGCACAGCTGGAAGACAACCAATCCTTCCACAACGTAAATATCCACAGCAGCTTCCGGCAGATTACATGGGGCGATATGGCGGTGAAGGAGGAGAGGAGGCCGATCGTCCGCCTGACGGAGATCACGGACCAGACGGCTTCCGTCCTGCTGGACTATATCGTGTCCACGAATGAGGGGAGTGATCCGGTCTATTATCGGGCGGAGGAATATTTCCGCGTCCGGTACACGCCGGAGCGCATGTACCTGTTGGACTATGAGCGCACCATGACGCAGATCCCCGATGTGGACAGCATGTATGCCAACGATAAGATCCTTTTGGGGATCACCGGTACGGATATTCCCATGGTGGAGAGCGAGGACGGCAACAATGTAGTGTTTGAGGTCGCGGGGCAGTTGTTTGGCTATAATGTGACCACCAACAAGATGACGGTGATTTTCAGCTTTTACGATAAGGACAACGCCGATGAGAGGACGCTCTACGACGAGCACAGCATCAAGATCCTGGATGTGGACGAGGGCGGCAATGTGCGGTTTGCGGTGTACGGCTATATGAACCGGGGAAGACATGAGGGCGAGGTGGGATTGGCCCTGTACGATTATGACAGCGCGCGGAACACCATTGAGGAGATCGTGTATCTGCCCTATTACAAGAGCTATGCCGTGCTGCGGAACGAGGTCGAGCAGCTTTTGTATCTGAGCAGAGAGCAGAAGCTGTATCTTTCCCTGGAAAATAATATCTACTGTGTGGATCTGGCGGCGAAAACCTATCAGAAAATGATTTCCGTGACCCAGGACAATACCGTACAGGTATCGGACAATCACAGGATACTGGTCTCGCTTCTTTCCGAGGAGGGGACGGACAGTCCGTACTGCTCCAGTATGAGCGTGATGAATCTAAATAACGAGACCCGCAATGTGATCTCCGTGAGCGGATCGGAGGCGATCCGTCCGCTGGGATTCATGGGCGAAGATATCATCTACGGCGTGGCGAGGGTGGAGGATATCCAGGAGGAAAACTCCGGACGCGTATTCTTCCCTATGTACAAGGTGTGCATCAGCGATTCCGACGGCAATCTTTTAAAGGAATATGAGCAGCAGGATATCTATGTGACAGACTGCAAGGTCGTGGATAACCAGATCACGCTGAAACGCCAGAGGCGTCTGGAGAGCGGCGCTTACACGAACGTTGAGGATGACCAGATCATGAACAACACGGAGGCGGAGAGCGGCAAGAATGTGATCGTCACAGCGGACATCGATGTGTATGAGAGGTATGTGGAGATCCAGACGCGGGTGACGATCGACAGCAAAAATATTATGATTCTGACGCCCAAGGAGGTAGTGTTTGAGGGGGGAAGGGAGCTTGAGCTGACGCCCGAGAGCGAGGTGCCGAGATACTATGTCTACGGCCCCTACGGTGTGGAGGGGATCTACAATGCGCCCGCTATGGCCGTGAATCTGGCCTATGAGATCTCCGGCGTGGTCACCGGTGAAAATGGAGAGTGTGTCTGGCTGAAGGGAAATCGTGTGACAAGGAACCAGATTATGGCCATCAAAGAGGAGAGCGTGACCGAGGAGAAGGACAGTCTCGCGGTGTGCCTGGACACCATGCTGAAATATGAGGGGATCATCCGAAATTCCGACTATCTGCTGGGACAGGGGCAGACGGTCCGCAGTATTCTCGAGAACAATTTGGACGGCGCCCAGGTCCTGGATCTGACAGGCTGCAATCTGGATGCCATCCTGTACTATGTGAATCAGGATATTCCAGTGCTGGCGCTTTTGAAGAGCGGGGAGGCGGTGCTGGTGACCGGATTTAATGAATACAATGTGGTCATTATGGATCCGGAGACCGGAACGCTGTCCCGCAAGGGCATGAACGACTCGGCGGAATGGTTTGCTCAAAACGGCAACAGCTTCATCACCTACGTGAGAGAGGAGTACTGACAGAGCCCGCTCCACTGACAGTCGCCGCAGACCTGGGAGCGCAGTCCCTTGTCCAGGATGTTTTGACGGATGCTCTGCTGAAATTCCCGATAGGGGAGTTGATCGCCGATGTGGAGCCCGCAGAGCTTCCGGACGGCGGCGTCATACCGTTCTACCTTGTCCAGGGAGGTACAGATTTGATCGAGATTGTTGGGGCAGGCGCTGCAGACAGCGTCCGCCCCTTTGACGATTCGTATGGTGGGATCGGATGCCAGCGCTTGTTTGATGTCCCACATGTTTCTGGTAAAGGAGCCGCTGTAACCCTTTCCCTGAAAGAAAAACAGACATATTCCGTGATGGGGGCGAAGATCAATCAGAAGATCATTCATAAGAAAGCGCCCTCCTTAGCCGTGTTCCCAGCGCCAGTGCCAGCCCCATCTTGATCAGATCCGGAATCACAAAGGGGAATACGCACCAGCCGAGAGCGGTGAAAAGCCCAATTTCTCCGGTCGTCCTAGCATAAAAAAACAAAAACCAGGCAGTGCCGAAGGCATAGCAGCCGATGAGACCGAGAAGCATGGATAAGATCAGGACCCGCAGGCTCCTTCCCAGGAAACGCTCCATGCCCCACATGATCAGAGCGGTAACAAGAAAGCCGGCGATGTAGCCGCCGGTATTTCCCAGAAGGATGCTCAGGCCGCCGGTAAACTGCGCAAAGACCGGTACGCCTGCCGCGCCGAGAAGAATGTATACCAGCACGGCGACGGTTCCGCGTCTGCCGCCTAACAAAATCACCGTCAGAAAGACCGCGAAGGTCTGCAGGGTAAAGGGGACGGCGGTGGGAATGGAGATCCAGGAGCAGATCGCCATCAGCGCGGCGCAGACCGCCGTGTAGGCCAGATCCAAGGTATGGTTTTTGGTGTTTGTCCGAGTAGTCGTCTGCATAAAAATTCCTCCGTGTTATGAGGACATCATAACACGAAGGAATTTTATTGTCAACCAGTTTTTAAAATGGTTGACAAATTATAGCTCTCCGTTTTTATACCGCGAGACAATGCTCTGGATCCTTTCGTTGGGATTCAGCAGATCGCTGATGGAAGAATCGTGGTTGAGCGTGTCGATGATATAGGCGATGTACTTGCTCATGTCGCAGTCGATGTACCATTTGCGCTGCAAAAGCTCCGGAGTCTGGTAGATCAGGTTTGTGGTGAGGATGCGGTCGATCACGCCGTTCTCATAAGCCTTGTCAAATTTTTCCAGCCCGTTGGTAAACAGACCAAAGGTGGAAAAGACAAAGATCTTGTTGGCCTTGCGGGCCTTTAGCGCAGCGGCGACCTCGAGCACGCTCTCGCCGGAGGAGATCATATCGTCAATGATGATCATATCCTTGCCTTCCACGCTGGTTCCCAAAAACTCGTGAGCGACAATGGGGTTTCGACCGTTGACGATCTTGGTATAATCGCGCCGCTTGTAGAACATACCCATGTCCAGCCCCAGCACATTGGCGATGTAGATGGCGCGGGACATGCCGCCCTCGTCGGGGCTGATGACCATCATGTGGTTGGAGTCGATCTTTAAGTCGGTCACGTGCTTTAAGAGTCCCTTGATAAACTGGTATGCGGGCTGCACCGTCTCAAAACCGTGCAAGGGAATCGCGTTTTGTACCCTGGGATCGTGCGCGTCAAAGGTGATAATATTGTCCACTCCCATGCGCACCAGCTCCTGAAGCGCCAGCGCACAGTCCAGAGACTCCCTGGCGGTTCTTTTATGCTGGCGGCTCTCGTAGAGGAAGGGCATGATCACCGTGATGCGCCGCGCCTTACCGCCCACCGCGGCGATGATGCGCTTCAGATCCTGATAATGGTCATCGGGAGACATATGGTTCTCGTGGCCGCAGAGAGAGTAAGTCATGGAATAATTCAGCACATCCACCAGAAGATACAGATCCATTCCGCGCACGGACTCCAGGATGGTGCCCTTTGCCTCGCCGGATCCGAAGCGGGGAACTCTGGCGTTGAGCAGGTAGGAATCTCTCTGATAGCCGGAGAAGGCGAGGGAACCCTTGTGCTCGCTCTCGCGCTCGGCTCTCCACTTTACAAGGAACTGATCTACCTTTTGTCCCAGGGGTTTACAGCCCTCCAGGGAGATGATCCCCAGGGAGCCGACGGGAATGGTCTCAAGATTACGTTTTTCTTCACGGTTTGCCATGAAAAATATCCTCACTTTCTGTCATGTAACGCTGGTTAATTGCGGTTAGGATTCTTTTGCGTGGTTGGCGACCTTCCTCTGCATACGGATATCCGGTCCGGTCAGCTTGCAGAGTGTGTAGTTGCTGGTAATTCGGGAGAACACGCGGTCCGAATAGCGGTCGCGCAGCTCCTCCAGATTCAGGTTGGTGGAGATGATCGTGGAGCGCTGGCGAAGATGCCTCTCCGTCAAGCAGGAAAAAAGCTGGGACGTCACAAAAGCGTTCGTCACCTCGGTGCCCAAGTCATCGACGATCACCAGGTCGCAGCCGTACAAATCGCTGCAAAAGGCGGACAGAGCCTCCTTTTCCCTTGAGCCGAAAGCATACCTCGCCAAGGTCTCAAACAGACCGGAGGCGCTGAAATAGATCACAGAATATCCCGCCCCCAGCAGCTCGTTGGCAATGCAGCCGGATAAAAAACTTTTTCCTGTTCCTACTGTACCATAAAAGAACAGATTATGGTAGTCCTGATGAAAAGATTGGACAAAATTCCGGCAGATGTGCACCGCCCTTTGAAACCGCTCCAAATCCTCCCCCTGATAGTAGGAGTAGGACAGGGTGGAGAAGTTTTCCCGGGCCACCATGTCCTGAATGTTGGACTGTTCGTACAGGAGGGAAATCTCCTGTCTGCGGAAGCAGTGGCATTTTTCCCGCAGGCCCTCGGAGGTCTGCAGATATCCGGTGTCCTGGCAGTCGGGACAGGTGTAGATGGGTTTTAGATAATCCTCCGGAAAACCGGCCTCCTTAAGCAGAGTAGCTCTTTGGGAGGCGATGTCCTGCAAGGACTTGCGCAGTGTGTCCAGTGCGCTCTCGTCCCCCTCCAGAAGCTGCCTGGCCTGTGCCACGGAGATCTCGCTCACGGAGTCGTCCAACCGGCGGAGAGCGGGACACTGGCGGTAGACCTGTGCTCTGCGCTCTTCCAGGATATGGCGGTTTTGGTCGCGGGTGCGCTCATAGCCGCTGATAATGGCTTCATACTGTGTATTGCTGAGTGACACGGTGCTGCCTCCCTGTTCGTGGTATCAGAGTCAGTTGCTGAGAAGCTCCTGCTCCAGAGCGTCGAAATCGTAGTTGTTCTGCGGAAACTGGTTAAAACGGTTGGAACCGGAGGACTTGGCGGGCTTGGCCGCCTTCTGCTTCTGGTGCAGGTCATCGATCCGGCGGATGTCCGCCTTGTGGTGTACATCCTGGCGGAGCCAGCTGCTTAAAATGCTGTCGGCATATTCAAAGCGGTGCTTGTCCGTGGCGAGGACCGTGCGCTCGCAGGCCTCCGCGATGATATCCATGGAGAAGCCGTACTCCTTCGTCCAGCGATTGATAAATTCCAGCTCTTTTGAGGTGGGGCTTCCGCTTTTGCCCAGCTCGTTCATGATGGTATAGACGCTCTTGTCATAGCGGGAAGCGTATTTTTGCGCCTGCTTTGGAGTGGTGACACCCTCCTCGGCCCAGCGGATGGCGACTTTTTCTATGTATTTGAAATCTCTCTTATTCCGGTCCACGCAGTACTGCAGCAGGTAATCGATCAGGTCGTCCGAGAAGTGCAGCACATCCGTGAAAAACAGGATGGATTTCATCTCGGAGGGAGTCAGGGGCTTCCCGATGTAGGACTCCGCAATAAACAGAAGCTGCGAGGTGTTGGCACGGTTTTTAAACTCGCGGAGCTGGTCCGGAGAGTACGCAGGCTTGGAAAAAGGCGTCTCCTGCGCCACAGGAAAGGCATCGGACGGCTCCGGCGGCTCGGGCTGGGCGGACAGAGTCAGCTTCAGATTTTTTCCGGAGGGGGAGATGCCGGCCGCCTGGCTTAAGTCGCGCAGATGGATCCCGCGCAGATTCTTCTCCTCGTCGTACTCCAGATTCAGAAGCTTTTGCTTCTCCCAATATTTTAACGAGCGGATCACGTCCTTTTCGGTATGGTTGAATTTATCAGCGATATCGGACACACTGGTAGCCTGACCGGCGCTGAACATACGCAGCAGATACAGATATACCTTGATCTGCGCATCGTTGGCATCCGCCAGGTATTTGTCAATAAAGAGATTGGGCACCACGGTAGAGGTGGTATCGTTGTCCTTGTAAATCGCTAAATGTGCCATAGGGTCACAGTCCTTTCCAGTGTCTGTTTTCCTTTGAAAACATCTCAAAGTATAGCATATGGAGCGCCAAAAGAAAAGAGTCAAATTGCCGGAAAGCCTTGTAAACACTGGACTTGACAAAAAATGTGGACAGTGTGGATACTGTGGATAACAAAGGGGCGAAAGGGGAGAAAAGGGGTAGAATATCCGAGGATCCGCGGCGTATGGCAACGGATAAAATATCCACAGACAAATCAAAAATATCCACAGAATAAAATGGCCCAAAGCTCCGTTTATTCTGTGGATATGTGGAAAACTATTTCCCGAGAAGATTTTCCCCGATTTTGAGCACGTCTCCGGCTCCCATAGTTATCAACAGATCCCCGTTTATGCAATTTTCCAAAAGAAAATTTTCAATCTCATCAAAGGTGGGGAAGTAGAAGCACTCGTGTCCCAGCGCTTCGATCTCCGCTTTCAGAGTCTCGGAGCTGACGCCCAGATTGTCCGTCTCTCTGGCGGCGTAGATATCCGCCAGAACCACCTTGTCGGCGAGGCAAAGGGCCTTGGCGAAGTCCTTTAAAAACGCCTTGGTACGGGAGTAGGTGTGAGGCTGAAAGACGCACCAGAGCGTCTTGTGGGGGTAATTTGCGGCCGCCTTGAGCGTCGCGGTGATCTCTGTGGGGTGGTGCGCGTAATCGTCGATCACGGTGACGCCGCCGACGGTGCCCTTGTACTCAAAGCGGCGATCCGTGCCGGAGAAGTCCCGAAGCGCCTCCGCCGTGACCGCGCGGTCCACCTCCAAAAGATCCGCCAGGGCGATGGCTGCCACCGCGTTGCTCACGTTGTGCTGTCCGGGAACCTTCAGGGAGAAGGCCGCATCCGAAAAGGCGGGCGCGTGCAGCAAAAAGGAGGGGTGGCCGGACTCGTCATAGCGGATATCCGAGGGACAGTAGTCCGCGTCGGCGTGCGCTCCCCCGCTGTAGGTCACCACCCGACAGGGCAGTCCCTCCGCGATCTTACGCCAGTCCGGAATATCGCTGTTGATGATCAGGCAGCCGTCCTTTGGCAAAAGCTCGGCAAAGGAGCGGAAAGAATGTCGGATGTCCTCGAGGTCCTTGAAAAAGTCCAGGTGGTCTTCTTCTATATTAAGTATCAATCCTATCTTGGGGAAGAAGCTTAAAAAGCTGTTGGTGTACTCGCACGCCTCGGTCACAAAATAGCCCGATCGGCCAATGCGGACATTCCCCCCGATGGTCTTTAGGATGCCGCCGATGGAGAGCGTGGGATCCTTGCCGGCCCGCAGCAGGATCTCCGACACCATGGAGGTGGTCGTGGTCTTGCCGTGGGTGCCGCTGATTGCGACAGGGGTGTCATAATTGCGCATCATCTGGCCCAAAAGCTGTGCCCGCGAGAGGTAAGGGATCCCCTTTGCAAGGATCGCCTGATACTCCAGGTTCGTCTCATGGACGGCGCTGGTCAGCACGGCGCAGTCGATGTCGTCCGTGATGTGGTCGGGGCTCTCCCCGTATCGGACGGTAATGCCTTTCTTTTCCAGGGATCTGGTGATAGCGGAGGCTTTCCGGTCGGAGCCGGACACCTGAAAACCGGCGTCCGCCAGGATCTCGGCGAGACCGCTCATGCTGATGCCGCCTATTCCGACGAAATAGACGGATATGGGATGATCGAAATCCACTTGATACATACTGCCACTTCCTTATCTGATGATAGAGGGGACACGTCCCCGAAACGCTATATAACATTATATACCGGAACGCGTTTCCTCATGATATTATGACCGTCCGGCCGTTTTCTAATTTAAGATTATAGCATATTTCTTTCCAAAAACAAATGTTTATTGGAAATGTAAAAAAGTACAATAAAACGGCCTCAAAAAAACAGATTATTTTGGCATTTTTTCATAAATAATAGACAAAAATGGATGTAATATGTAAAAAATACATATAAAACTCGAGAAATGGAGATTTTTTTTGGTAATTTATATTCCATTCTGAGAATCGTTGTGCTATAATCATAATACGAAAATGCTACCTATAGCAGGCTGAGGGCAGGATCGAGGTGAGGCCAATGATAAAAAAGGAAATGATCGCCATGTTGTTAGCCGGCGGACAGGGAAGCCGGCTCGGCGTACTGACGTCCAATATGGCGAAACCTGCCGTTTCGTTCGGAGGAAAATACCGCATTATTGATTTTGCCCTTTCCAACTGCATCAACTCCGGCGTAGATACGGTGGGGGTCCTGACCCAGTACCAGCCCCTCAGGTTAAACGCCCATATCGGGATCGGGATTCCCTGGGATCTGGACCGGAACAACGGCGGCGTCACCGTGCTGCCGCCCTATGAGAAAAGCGCCGGCAGCGAGTGGTACACCGGCACTGCCAACGCGGTCTATCAGAACCTTGAGTATATGGAAAGCTACGATCCGGACTATGTGCTGATTTTGTCCGGAGACCATATCTATAAGATGGACTACGAGGCTATGCTGGAATTTCACAAGGAGAGCGGCGCGGAGGTGACTCTTGCCGCGATGCCCGTATCCCTTGAGGAGGCCTGCCGGTTCGGCATTGTCCTCGCCGACGAGAACCGGCGCGTCACAGAATTTGAAGAGAAGCCCAAAAAGCCCAGGAGCAATCTGGCGAGCATGGGAATCTACATATTTAATTGGAAGACTCTGCGGGAGGCGCTGGAGGCGCTGGCGGATCAGCCGGGGCTCGACTTTGAAAGGCATGTGATCCCCTACTGCCACAGCAAGGGCGCGCCGCTTTACGCGTATGAGTTCAACGGGTATTGGAAGGACGTAGGGACCTTAAGCTCCTACTGGGAGGCCAATATGGAGCTGATCGACATTGTGCCGGAGTTTAACCTGTATGAGGAATACTGGAAGATATACACGAAGAGCGAGATCCAGCCGCCGCAATACATAGCCGCCGACAGTGTGGTAGAGCGTAGCATCATCGGAGAGGGATCCGATATCTACGGGGAGGTGTACAACTCCGTGATCGGCTGCGGCGTCTACATTGGAGCGGGCACCGTGGTGAGGGACTCCATTATCATGAACCGGACCCATATCGGAGCTGGCTGTGAGCTGAACAAAGCCATTGTGGCGGAAAAGGCACAGATCGGCGACCGAGTGAAGCTGGGGGTCGGGGAAGAGGTGGAGAACGAGATGGCGCCGCAGATATACCATCACGGCATCGCCGTCGTCGGGGAGAAAAGCGTGATACCCGACGGCGTGACGATAGGGAAAAATACCGTGATTTTCGGCGTCACCGCTACGGCGGACTATGAGGGCTCCCATCTTGCCGGCGGCAGATCATTGATGAAGGCAGGTGAGCGTCAGTGAAAGCGATCGGGATCATTTTGGCAGGCGGTAACAATCACAGGATGAGGGAGCTGTCCCAGAGCAGAGCGATCTGCGCCATGCCCATCGCGGGCAGCTACCGCAGCATTGACTTTACCTTGAGCAGCATGTCCAACTCTCACATACAGAAGGTGGCGGTGTTTACCCAGTACAATGCCAGAAGCCTGAACGAGCATTTAAATTCCTCCAAATGGTGGGATTTTGGGCGAAAGCAGGGCGGCCTGTATGTCTTTACACCGGCGGTCACGGCGGACAACAGCAACTGGTATCGGGGAACGGCGGATGCGATCTATCAAAACTTAAGTTTCCTGAAGAACAGCCACGAGCCCTATGTGATCATCTCCTCCGGCGACTGCGTTTACAAAATGGACTTCAACCGCCTGCTGGAGTATCATATCGACAAGAAGGCAGACATCACGGTGGTGTGCCGCGACATGGAGCCGGAGACAAATATAGAGCGTTTTGGGACCGTTATCATGAATGACGACTGCCGGATCGAGGAGTTTGAGGAGAAACCGATCCAGGCCAAGACCCATACGATCTCCTGCGGCATCTACGTGGTGCGCCGCAGGCATCTCATCGAGATGATCGAACGGTGCGCGGAGGAGGACCGCTATGATTTTGTGAGGGATATCCTGATCCGCTACAAGGACGTGAGGAGGATATACGGCTATAAGATTCGGGACTATTGGAGAAACATCGCTTCGGTGGAGGATTATTACAGCACTAACATGGAGTTTTTAAAGCCCGATGTACGGAATTATTTTTTCCGTCAGTATCCGGATATCTACTCACGGGTGGAGGACCTGCCGCCCGCAAAATACAATGCGGGAGCCCGTGTGCGCAACAGCCTGGTCTCCAGTGGATGCGTTGTAAACGGAGAGGTGGAAAATTCTGTGATCTTCAAAAAGAGCTATATCGGCAGCCACTGCACCATCAAAAATTCCATCATTTTAAATGATGTCTATATAGGCGATAATGTCCGGATTGAAAACTGCATCGTGGAAAGTCGCAGCACGATAAGGGCCAATTCCGAGTTTACGGGTGGAAGTGATATTCGGATTGTACTGGAGAGAAACGAAAGATATGTAATTTAAAAGAGTACAAAGCTAAGGGGGCATGAATATGCAGATTACAGATGTTCGCGTTCGTAAAATAACGAAGGAAGGAAAAATGAAGGCGATTGTGTCCATTACGCTGGACGACGAGTTTGTGGTTCATGACATCAAGGTGATCGAGGGAGAGAAAGGGTTATTCATTGCAATGCCCAGCAAGAAGGCGACAGACGGCGAGTACAGAGATATTGCACATCCTATCAATTCCAGCACGCGCGAGTCGATCCAGAGGATTATCCTGGAGCGCTATGAGCAGGCGCTGCTGGAGCCGGAGGAATAAGGAACGGGAGAAACGACAGGATGAGATGTAGGGAGGCTGCCGCACCGGCTAAAGATCGTTAGCTGGGCGGCAGCCCTTTTTTTGCCGCGGCCGCCGGGGCTGCGGCCGCACGGGTTTCGCAATCGCCTATTGTTTTTTGCGGGGAAAGGTGAGACAATATAGAAGATACCCTCCGCGGAAGGCGTTTGGCCGCGGGGGGACAGGAAGCGGCGTTTGGACGGGAGAGGACGGAAGATGTATATTATCGTAGGCTTGGGGAATCCGGGAAAACAGTATGAAAATACCAGACATAATATCGGGTTTGCCGTGATCGACAAGATAGCAGAGCAGGAGGACATTGCCGTCTTGGAGAAAAAGCACAAGGCGGTCATCGGAAAGGGCTATATCGGCGGAAAAAAGTGCGTCCTGGCCAAGCCCCAGACGTTTATGAACCTGAGCGGGGAGAGCGTGCGGGAACTGGCGGATTATTACAAGGTGGACGAGGAGCGGGAGCTGATCGTCATCTCGGACGATATCAGCCTGGACGTGGGGCAGATCCGCGTCCGCAAAAAAGGCAGCGCCGGAGGACACAACGGGCTGAAAAATATCATTGCCCATCTGGGGCATGATACCTTTATCCGCGTCAGGATGGGCGTGGGAGAAAAGCCGAAGGGATATGATCTGGCGGACTATGTGCTGGGACATTTCTCCGGCGAGGAGCGCAAGGCGATGGACGAGGCCGCCGGACTGGCGGCGGATGCCGTTCGCACGATCATCGCCCAGGATGCGGACGCGGCTATGAACCGGTACAATCACAAGGTGGAACGCTAGGAGGTGTACCATGCAGGCATTACTCGCTCCTCTGAAGGAGCTGGCGGAATACGATCAAATGAGGGAGTGCCTCAGAAAGACCAAGGGGCCCATCGCCCTGACAGGATGCGTGGACTCCCAGAAACTGCATATGGTCTACGGGCTCGGCGAAGGGATGAAGTACAGGTGCATTGTGACCTACAGCGACCTGCGGGCCAGGGAGCTCTTGGAGGAGTATCGGTTTTACGACCGGAACGTGCGGCTCTATCCGGCGAAGGACCTGATTTTCTTTCAGGCGGATATCCACGGCAACCAGCTCACAAGGGAGCGCATCTGCACGCTACGGCGGCTGATGGAGGGAAAGCCGGTGACGATCGTGACGACCTATGCGGCTCTCATGACGCCCCAGGCGCGTCTGGATTGTGACAAGGATGTCATATCCTTGCAGAGAGGCGGGAGCCTGGACGAGAAGGGACTGTCCGACCGGTTGATCGAAATGGGGTACGAGAGGACTTTCCAGGTGGAGAGTCCGGGACAGTTTTCCGTGAGAGGCGGCATTGTGGATGTCTTTGACCTGACGGAGGAGAATCCTTTCCGCATTGAGCTGTGGGGGGACGAAATCGACTCCATCCGAAGCTTTGACATTCTGAGCCAGCGCTCCATCGAGAAGCTGGAGAGCGTCAATATCTATCCCGCGTCGGAGTTTGTGCTCTCCGAGGAGCGGATCCGCGCAGGGCTGGCAAAGCTGGAGCGGGAGGCGAAGGAGCGGGAGCGGTATTTTCGGGAGGCCCATCAGCCCGAGGAGGCGCACCGCATTGCCACACAGGTTCGGGAGCTTGGGGAACAGCTCTTGGAGTTTAAGAGCAAGGTCAACCTGGAGAGCTATATCCGCTATTTTTATGAGGACACGGTGACGCTTCCGGAGCTTTTGCAGGACCTTGCGGCGGCCGGAGGGCATGGGGAATCGCTGGTCTTTTTCGTGGAGGAGCCGGCTCGGGCGAAGGAGCAGGCGGACGCCGTGGAGCTGGAGTTTCGGGAGAGTATGGAGCAGCGTCTAAACAAGGGCTATCTGCTGGCGGGGCAGACGGACATTCTGTACAGCGCGGAGCAGGTGGCGGCCAGGCTGAGCGGCAGCAAGGTGGTCACGCTGGCGGCGCTGGACGGTCGGAGCACCCTGTTTCGCCCGATCAAAAAATATGACATCAATGCCAGAAATCTGGCCCCCTACAACAACAGCTTTGACGCGCTGGTAAGGGATTTGAAGCAGTATCGGAAAAACGGTTATCGGGTGCTCCTTTTGTCCGGCTCCCGCACCCGGGCGAAGCGTCTGGCGGAGGATCTGCGGGATCAGGAGATCGCGGCGGTCTACACGGAGGATCCGTCCAGGGAGGTGATCCCCGGGGAGGTGCTGACCTATTACGGTCATGTGGGGAAAGGGTTTGAGTATCCGCTGCTTAAGTTTGTGGTGCTGGCGGAGACCGATATCTTTGGGGCGGCCAAGAAGAAGCAGCGCAGAAAAAAGATTTATCAGGGACAGAAGATCAACGATTTCAACAATCTGAAGGTAGGGGACTACGTGGTGCATGAGACCCACGGCCTCGGCATATATCGGGGCATTGAAAAGGTGGAGATGGAGAAGGTCGTCAAGGACTATATCAAGATCGAGTATCGGGACGGCGGAAATCTCTATGTGCTTGCCACCGGTCTGGATGTGATCCAGAAGTACGCCTCTGCCGACGCGGAGAAGAAGCCGCGGCTGAACAAGCTGGGGACCAAGGAGTGGGAGCGGACCAAGACGAAGGTGAAGGGCGCGGTCAGCGAGGTCGCCAGGGATCTGGTGGAGCTGTACGCCCTGCGCCAGCAGAGCAGCGGATATTCCTTCGGGAAGGATACCGTGTGGCAGAAGGAGTTTGAAGAGATGTTTCCCTTTGAGGAAACGGAGGATCAGCTGAGCGCCATCGCGGATACAAAGGCGGATATGGAGAGCACAAAGATCATGGACCGCCTGATCTGCGGGGATGTGGGCTACGGCAAAACGGAGATCGCGCTGCGGGCGGCGTTTAAGGCGGTGCAGGACGGGAAACAGGTGGTGTACCTGGTCCCCACCACCATTCTGGCGCAGCAGCACTATGCCACCTTTGTGCAGAGGATGAAGGATTTTCCCGTGCGGGTCGATCTGATGAGCCGGTTCCGCACGGCGGCAGAGTTAAAGAAAACGGTGACGGATCTCCAGAAGGGATTCGTGGATATCGTGATCGGCACCCATCGCGTCCTTTCCAAGGATGTGCGGTTCAAGGATCTGGGGCTTTTGATTATCGACGAAGAACAGCGCTTTGGGGTATCTCACAAGGAGAAGATCAAGAAGTTAAAGGAAAATGTGGATGTGCTTACCCTGACGGCGACCCCTATCCCCAGAACGCTGCATATGAGCCTGGTGGGAATACGGGACATGAGTGTGCTGGAGGAGGCGCCAAACGACCGGCTGCCCATCCAGACCTTTGTCTGCGAATACAATGAGGAACTGGTGCGGGAGGCCATCGTGCGGGAGCTGGCCCGCGGGGGCCAGGTGTATTATGTGTACAATCGGGTCAACACCATCGGGGATGTGGCGGCGCAGATCGCGGCGCTGGTGCCGGAGGCGTCCGTTGCCTTTGCCCACGGCCAGATGAGGGAGAATGAGCTGGAGCAGATCATGTACGATTTTATCGGGGGGGAGATCGATGTGCTGGTATCCACCACCATTATCGAGACAGGGCTGGATATTCCCAACGTGAACACCATGATTATCCATGACTCTGACAGCATGGGCCTCTCCCAGCTGTATCAGCTCAGAGGACGGGTGGGGCGCTCCAACCGGACGGCGTATGCCTTTCTGATGTATAAAAGGGACAAGGTGCTGCGCGAGGTGGCGGAGAAGCGTCTGGAGGCGATTCGGGAATTTACGGATCTAGGGAGCGGATTTAAGATCGCAATGCGGGATCTGGAGATCCGCGGCGCGGGAAATCTCCTGGGCGTCCGGCAGCACGGCCACATGGAGGCCGTGGGCTATGATATGTACTGTAAGCTGCTGAACGAGGCGGTGCAGAAACTGAAGGGCGAAACGGTGGCCACGGACTTTGCGACCGTGATCGACCTGGATGTGGACGCGTATATTCCCGCCGCGTATATCGTAAATGAGGTGCAGAAGCTGGATATCTACAAGCGGATCGCGGGCATCGAGAGCGGAAGGGAGCGGGACGACATGCGGGACGAGCTGCTGGACCGCTTCGGGGAGATCCCGAAGCCCGTGGACAATCTGCTGCGGATCGCGCTGATCCGCGTGGCCGCGCACCGGCTGGACCTGACCGAGGTCAAGGGAAAGAATGAGAAAATCCTCTTTACCTTCCGGCCGGACGCCGACATTGATCCGGCGCACATACCGGAGCTTGTCAAACGGCATGGGACGGACTTGAGCTTCACCGCGTATGGGACGCCCTTTTTCACCTATAAATACCGGAAAACCGGTTTGATGGAGACGGATGCGGAGCTTTTGCTCAACCGGACGGAGGAGCTTTTGGAGGAGATGCAGATCCTTTTGAGGGAAGTTTAATGGACTTGTAATGTGATACCTTCTTATCAGAGACAGGCGTAAGGATAAGGAGGTATCGTTATGAAGGGATATACGACGGCAAACGGCTACATGGGACTGGTGGACGGAATCTACATTTTGTTTGCCTGCGAGGAGGACTATCGGGAGTACGTGGAGGAGTAACGGCGCAGGAAGCAGATACACGGCCGCGAGGGCGAGCGCGCAAAAGAAGATATTGGCGTAGATGGGGGAAACATAATTCCAGCCGAAGAAAAACCCCCATATCACATAGGGGATCAGAGGGACCAGCCCCCACGTGCCCAGCGTGCCGTACAGCGCCCGAGACTGATTATAGCCAAAATACCCCCGGGGGATCCCGTGGGAGAGGATCCCCTCGATCTGTTTGTAGTAGGTGATCTCGTCGCTCCAGCCTCCCAGGGGAATGTAGATATCGCCGGGCATCCGTCCGTCCCTGAGACAGAAGAGGGTGGCGGAGAGGAGGGGAGTCAAGAGAAAAAACAGAAGCATCATAGCTTCCGGAAGCTTCTTTTTGGTGAAAAAGGTATTCATGGTGTTCGTTGTGCCGGGCGTTCGTTTGACGCGGCATACTCCTGTTATCTGTGTGTATTTGACCTGTCGGAACAGTAAAATTAGTATAGCAAAACAAAGGAACGTTGACAAGCGGAATTTACAATGATAAAATTCTAAAAAACGTGTTTTATATTGGGGTGAAATATGCCATACTAAACCATATTGATGCCCAAAAATAAAAACCGGAGGATGAGCTATGGAACTAAAAATTTCGGATTCTGTTCGATACCTTGGTGTGGACGACAGGCAGCTGGATCTGTTTGAGAACCAATATCCGGTTCTCGGGGGAGTGTCTTATAATTCTTACCTGATTCTGGACGAGAAGGTGGCGCTGATGGATACGGTGGACGTCAGGGCGACAGCGGCATGGGAGGAGAAGCTGGCGGCTGCCCTCGGCGGAAGAAAGCCCGACTATCTGATCCTCTCCCATCTGGAGCCGGACCATGCCGGCAGCCTGGGGAGGCTTCTGGAGCTCTATCCGGAGGTGGTGCTGGTGGGAAATGCCAAGACCTTCGCTATGCTGCCGCAGTTTTTTGACGTGGATCTGAAGGATCGTGCGCTTACGGTGAAGGAGGGGGACACGCTGGAGCTGGGCTCCCATACGCTCACCTTTTATATGGCGCCGATGGTGCACTGGCCGGAGGTGATGGTCACTTATGAGAGCAGCGAAAATATCCTTTTCTCCGCGGACGGTTTCGGAAAATTCGGCGCCCTGGAAACGGAGGAACCCTGGGAGGAGGAAGCGCGGCGCTACTATTTCAATATTGTGGGAAAGTACGGCGCGCCGGTCCAGGGACTTTTGAAAAAGGCGGCGGGGCTCGACATCCAAACCATTTGCCCGCTTCACGGGCCGGTGCTTCGTGAGAACCTGGCGCACTATATCGGGCTCTACGACACCTGGAGCAGCTACCGGCCGGAGGAGAAGGGCGTGCTGATCGCCTGCGCCTCCATCTACGGCAACACATGGAAGGCCGTGGAGGAGCTGGCGGAGATGCTGCGAGAGGGAGGAGAGGAAAAGGTCGACCTGTGCGACCTCTCCCATGAGGATGTGTCCTATGCGGTGGCGAAGGCTTTCCGATACGATCGCTTGATCGTGGCGGCATCCAGCTATGACGGTGGGGTGTTCCCGTGTATGCAGGAGTTTCTTCTGCATCTGCAGTCCAAGATGTACCAGAACCGCACGGTGGGCATGGTGGAGAACGGCTCTTGGGGACCGACGGCGGCCCGAGCGATGAAGGCGCTTCTGGAGCCCATGAAAAACATCACTTTTTTGGAACCTGTGGTCACGATCAGGAGCACTCTGAACGAAGAGAGCCGATCGGCACTGAGACAACTGGCGGATGCCTGCGTGCGCGGATAAAAGCGGACGCGCCGGCAGAGGTCATGAAAGAGACGGGGGGAGAAAAAAGGAGGAAACGATGGACAGACAGAATTTGACGTTGCTGACAGATCTTTATGAACTTACGATGATGCAGGGGTATTTTAAGAACAAGGACCGCAATGAGACGGTGATATTTGACGCCTTTTTCCGCAACAATCCGTGCGGGGGCGGGTACTCCATCGCCGCCGGCCTGGAGCAGCTGATCCAGTATATCAAGGAGCTTCGCTTTGCCGGACAGGATATCGATTATCTGGCGTCTTTGGGGATCTTTGACGCAGAATTTTTGGACTATCTCAAGGACTTTCGTTTCACCGGAGATATCTATGCGATTCCGGAGGGGACGGTCATGTTTCCCCGCGAGCCCATGGTAAAGGTGGTAGCCCCTATCATGCAGGCGCAGCTTGTGGAGACGGCCATCCTGAATATTATCAATCATCAGAGCCTGATCGCCACCAAGGCGGCGCGGGTGTGCCACGCGGCCAGGGGAGACGGCATCATGGAGTTTGGCCTGCGGCGCGCCCAGGGGCCGGACGCCGGCACCTACGGGGCCAGGGCGGCAGTGATCGGCGGATGTGTGGGGACCAGCAACGTGCTGGCGGGGCAGCTTTTTGACATCCCCGTGAAGGGAACCCACGCGCACAGCTGGATCATGAGCTTTCCGGATGAATATACCGCGTTCAGGGCATATGCGGACATGTATCCCGACGCGTGCATACTGCTGGTAGATACTTACGATACTCTGAAATCCGGCGTTCCCAATGCAATCCGCGTATTTCGAGAGATGCGGGAGGCGGGACTGCCTCTGGCCAACTATGGGATCCGGCTGGACAGCGGCGATCTGGCATACCTGTCCAAGAAAGCGCGAAAGATGCTGGACGAGGCGGGATTTACGGATGCGGTGATCTCGGCCTCCAACGATCTGGACGAATTTCTGATCGACAGCCTGAAGGAGCAGGGGGCAAAGATTACTTCGTGGGGCGTGGGCACCAACCTGATCACCTCCAAGGACAATCCTTCCTTCGGCGGTGTGTATAAGCTGGCGGCAATCATGGGGGAGGACGGAAGGTTTATCCCCAAGATCAAGCTGTCCGAAAATTCGGAGAAGGTCACCAACCCCGGGGACAAGATCATCTACCGGATCTACGAGAAGGACACCGGCAAGCTGAAGGCGGATCTGATCTGCCTGGCGGACGAGGTGTATGACGAGAAGGAGGATCTGCTCCTTTTTGATCCCCAGGAACCGTGGAAGAAGACGCGCCTGGCGGGAGGCACCTACACCATCCGCCCGATCCTGCAGCAGGTCTTTAAAAACGGCGAGTGCTGCTATACCTCCCCCAAGGTGATGGAGATCCGAGAGTACTGCCGTCAGGAGTTAGATACCCTCTGGGACGAGACCAAGAGACTGGTGAATCCTCACAATGTCTATGTGGATCTCTCGAAAAAGCTGTACGATATGAAGCTGGAGCTGTTGGACCGCATGAGCGAGAGATAGGCCGAGGGAGGCAGAGCTTGAGACAAAAGGCCGGAGGTAGAGAGGGAGAAGCCGGAGCACCGAAGCCGGAGAGTCAGGGAACGGAGCACCGAAGCCGGAGAGTCAGGGAACGGAGCGCCGAAGCCTGAGACAGAGCCGGGGAGCCGGGGAGATAGCCAAAGACAGATAGAGGACGCTGGATGACGATTAGGGAAAACAGACTGAGTCAAATAGTCAAGGGAATATATGCTTTTTTGAGCGTGCTGATCCTGGCGCTTCTTGTGGTGTGCGATCAGAGAGCGGACTATCCGGAGTGGGCGAGAAACCAATCGGTTCTGCCCAACGTCGTGCTGATGCCGCTGGGGGCGGCCCTGCTTGCGGCGGTTATGGCCGCGTGGAAAAGATGGGTGGCTCCGAGGCGTATTTTTCAGAGAATATTTTCCGACGGTTTTTATGGATGCCTCTGGGGAATGAGCCTGCTCCTTCTTTTACTGCAGGTCTTTTTGTCCTATCATCTCTATTTTATCGTGGGATGGGACGTAGGGATCGTGACGGGTATAGCGGATGGGCTTCAGACGGGGACGGAAGTCATAGGGGACTTTTATTATTTTTCCCAGTATCCAAACAATGTGGGAATCGTGTATCTGCTGGCGATAGTCGGCAGCGTGGCGTCCTTTTTTGGACTGGAGGGATATTATGCGTATGTTCTGGCGGGCTGCGCAATGGTCAATCTCGCCGGCGTGCTGACGGCCCTTTCGATCAAAGAGATCACCGGAAGCAAAAAGGCCGGTTTGTCAGCCTTTCTTTTGTTCGCCCTCTTGATCGGGATCCATCCGTGGATGGTGGTCCCCTACACGGATGCCTACAGTATTTTGTTTCCGATTTTGACGTTGTATTTGTATCTTTGTGCCTGCAGGGCCTCTGTAATCTGGAAAAAGGGCGTCTTTTGGTTTTTGACGGGACTTTGCGGGCTGTGCGGATATTATATTAAGCCGAGCGCCGTCATTGTTTTGATCGCGGTGCTCTGTTTGGAAGGGATCGCCCTCCTTGTCCGAAAAGGATACGGGAGAGCGTTTGTCTTTCACCTGGGGATGATCCTTCTGGCGTTTGGCGCATCGCTGGGAATACGGGCCCATATGCTGGAATATACAGGGTGCGACCTGCAGGAGGATCTGAGATTTTCCTATACGCATTATCTGATGCTGGGGCTCAACGAAGAGAACGCGGGGGCCTACTATACCGAAGATTACGCCTTTTCCAGCGCGCAGCCGGATCAGGAGACGCGGGCCAGAGAAAATCTGCGCGTAGCCGGGGAACGGCTTCGGGGATATGGCCCGATGGGCTGCGTCCGGTTTCTGGGAAGAAAACTTTTGATCAATTATAACGACGGAATGTTTGCGTGGGAGAAGGAAGGTGTGTTTGAGATCTCGCCGTCCTGGGTTTTGGACACGCCGGTGAAGCAGTGGGTGGAGAAAATTTTCCGAAAGGACGCGGAATGGTATCCGTATTATGCCACCTTTGCACAGGGGTGCTGGGTCGTGACCCTTTTTCTGGGGGCGGCCGGGGCACTTCGCAAAAGGCGGGAGCGGGAGCATCCCATCGGCGAGGATGTGCTCTATATCGCGCTGATCGGCAGCTTTTTGTTTGTCATGATCTTTGAGGCGCGCTCCAGATATCTGTACAATATGACGCCGGTCTACCTCTCTGCGGCGGCGCTGGGGCTGTACCGGATTTACGGGATGCTTCCACAGGGAAGTCCGAAAGAAAAGGAGCTTTCCTCAAAACAAGTATCACCTATCATGAAGAAAACGATGTGAAGATCTATTCTATTTTTAGGGCGGAGAAAATCCTATGGAGTACAGAATTGGACCAATATTGGAGGAAGAATATAGCATACTTGAAGATTTTTTATACGAAGCTATTTTTGTGCCACAAGGGACTCCTGCACCGCCAAAATCAATTATCCATCAACCTGAGCTGCAAGTGTATATAACTGACTTTGGTATGAAAAAGGATGATATTGGTTTAGTTGCAGAAATCAACAATATGCCGGTAGGCGCTGTTTGGGTACGCATTATGAATGATTACGGACACATAGACAATAGCACGCCCTCTTTTGCAATATCCTTGTACAAAGAGTTTCGAGGATTGGGAATAGGTACTGCATTGATGAAAGAAATGCTCCACATTCTCAAGGACCGAGGATATAAACAAGCGTCGCTTGCTGTACAAAAAGCAAACTATGCTGTAAGAATGTATCAAAAAACGGGATTTGAAATTGTAGATGAAAACGAGGAAGAATATATCATGCTTTGTCGTTTGTGATACTGCAAATGTGTAAAAACTTGGACGCCTGCGAATATTGTAATGCAATTAGTTAGTAACGGCTCGTGTTCAGCCGGAAATCAAACATCATTATGACGGGCATCTGGTACTTAAGAAGCAGATAATAGGGAAATAGACTTATGGCAGAACAAAAGCAGTCAAAAGGGATTCGGGTCATATTAGCTGCAGCAGGTTTTCTGTTCGTCTGCGGCGGATTTTACCTGTTTGTGAATGGGCTTATTTCATATATCGGTCAGTTTGGGCAAAAGAATTGGCCTGTTGCAACCGCCGCCGTTATCGATGTCGATGAAAACAAAAGCACACGCTATAATATTCTTTATCAATATGAAGCTGAGGGAAGTATTTTCACAGGACGGATTCAGGGAAGCAATGTGCCGAAAAAGCTCGGAGAAACCTTCAAGGTCAAATATGATCCCAATGCGCCGGAGAAATCCACTCCCTATTTAGAGCCGGCCTTCGGAATTGTGGTATCCAGCATCAGCGGATTTCTCATCTTCGGTTTTATCGGTTACCGCATGATCCGAAGCGCTGTGCCGAAAAAGGAAGAACTTAAGGCCAAATCCAATTTTCCTTCCATCACAAAGCCGAAGAAAGCAAGTCGCAAAACGGTCGCAAGTCCGATTGCTGACAGGGAGATCAGACAATATGAAGATAGAATCTTTCACGAAGTATGTGAAATAGCAAAAGCCTCGAAAGAAAAACACCCGTCTGTGGAGTATGCGGTGCGGTTGGAATGTTCTGATCGTCTTGAACGGAATGGCTTTATGCCGACTCGTTATTCCTCCTGGGTCTTTGTCTCCTTATGCCGAAACAGAGTGCTTTTGGAAAGCGGCGAAAATTCGGGGGAATGGCCGAGCGCCTGCGATGAGATCATCCGGGTAAAGGGCAGAAACAAGAAACGGATCATTTCTGATACCTATAAAAATTCGATCTCAAAAGATTTAGAAGTCATTGCCGCCGACTATGAGTCAAGCCCTTCTGTCTATGTTGAAAACAAAGAAGCGTCTGATGAAATGTTAGCGCAGGCTTGCCGTGTGGAATGGATTGAATAAGGAGCTTTCCTCAGAACAATAAAACAACGGGCGGTCCGCCCGTTGTTTTATTGTTCCATCTGTCTTCCGAGAAAGCCTGCGGCGGAAAGGACCAGCTTCTGTTCCACTTCCCCCATCTTTCCGCGGTTGTTGTTCTCCAACAGCGCGACGCTTCCGATAACATCGCCCTCGCAGATGATGGGAGCGATGGCCTGGTGCTGATAATCCGCTTCGATCTCCCCGCAGATATTGATAAAGCTTCGATCCCCCTTGGAAGCCAGCACCGTCTCGCGGTGGTTCACACTGTCCTCCAGTTGTTTGCTGATGGACTTGTTCAGGAGCTGTTTGTAGCCTCCTGCGGCCGCCACGAACTGATCCCTGTCGGCGATGACTGCGGCGTGGCCGGACACCTGTGCCAGGCTTTCCGCATATTGCTTGGCGAAAGTGGTCATCTCGCCGATCGGGGAATATTTTTTCAGAATGATCTGGCCCTCTCTGTCCGTAAAAATCTCCAGGGGATCGCTCTCACGAATGTGGAGAGTGCGGCGAATTTCCTTGGGGATCACGATACGGCCCAGATCATCTATTCTTCTCACAATACCAGTTGCTTTCATATGATTGTTTCCTCCGTTTTGTTATGATGCTGATAAGGTTCTGACGGAAGTTATTATCTGTAAATCTTTCCGAATTATGTATGGCTTTGCAGAGCGGACTGCCGCGGTGTTTTGAAACGGAAAAACCGCTTTACAAGAGCGCCTGATCGGGAGTAAACTGCTGATAGCGGAGGGAAAGAAAAACATGAACTCACATAAATTTTTTTTGAGAAAAATAGTAGTCGGGCTGCTGGTGCCGGCGCTGCTTGCAGGCTGTGCCGGTGAAGCGGCGAAACAAGGAAGCGCCGACGGCGCGGAGACTTCGTCCTCGGTGGAGGAGACAGACTATCCGGGAAATGATACGGCCCGCCGAGAGGAGGCAGTCCGCCGGGAAGCGGAGACCGTTTCCCAAAGGGAGGAGACAGAGCCGTCCTCGGAGGAGGTGGGGGAGGAACACGCGACGTCGAAGGCCGCCGAAGAGGAGACGGATTCTGCGGAGTCCGTGTACGCCGTCACGCAGGTCAACGTGAGAACGGAGCCCTCCACGGAAGCGGAGATTTATAAGGTGCTGCAGCGCAGGGAAGAAGCGGTGAGGCTGAGCGACGACGGGGAGTGGAGCAGGGTCCTGATCGACGGCCGGGTGTATTATGTGGCCAGCGCGTATCTGCGCGTGCCGGTGGAGGGCGAAAACGGTTATGTGGTGGTGATCGACGCCGGACACCAGCAGAAGGGGAACAGCGAGAAGGAGCCGGTGGGGCCGGGCGCCTCCGAGAAGAAGGCGAAGGTCTCCGGCGGCACGCACGGGTGCGTCAGCGGGTTGTACGAGTATGAGCTGACGCTTATGGTGGCGGAGAAGCTTCAGGACGAGCTGGAGTCGAGAGGGTATGAGGTGGTGATGGTGCGCACCGCCAACGACGTGAACATCAGCAACAGCGAGAGGGCCCAGGTGGCTAACGATGAGAACGCGGATGCCTTTATCCGGATCCACGCGGACGGATCCGAAAATGCGGACGCCCGGGGAGCGATGACCATTTGCCAGACGCCCTCCAATCCCTACAACGGCGATTTGTATGAGGAGAGCAGAGCGCTTTCCGACTGTGTGCTGGAGGAGATGGCCGCTGCGACGGGGTGCAGGAAGCGGGATGTCTGGGAGACGGATACCATGAGCGGCATCAACTGGTGCCAGGTTCCGGTGACCATTGTAGAGATGGGATTTATGACCAACCCCGAGGAGGATGCGCTTCTGGCGACCGATGAGTATCAGAACAAGATCGCGGTGGGCATTGCGAACGGGATCGACCGCTGCCTGGAGCCGTGAGCGATCTTTGACGGTTTTGCTTGACAATCTGGAAACCGCTGTTCTATAATAATCAAAAATAAGAAATGCGGTGACGAAGACAGTACCTGCCCTTTCAAAAGGCACAGCGAGTCGGCGGCGGTGGGAGGCCGATGCGAGTAGGAGGATGGGGAATATCACTTCCGAGCAGCCGGAACCAAAGGAGACGAGTAGTTTCGGACGCGGTCCTCCCGTTAAGAGGAACCATATAATTCCCGCCGCAAGAGCGGGAACGTATGCAGTAACAGGTGGTAGCGCAGGCACAGGCCGCGTCCTTTTACGGACGCGGCTTGTTTTTGTATGACGGGTGAGCCGTCCGCCTGCGGGGAACCGATCATCTATCAAACACAGAAAGGAAACAGGACATGTACAAACAGGTATCCACCAATCTGAACTTTGTGGAACGCGAGAAGAACGTGGAGAAGTTCTGGCGCGACAATGACATTTTCAAAAAGAGTATGAAACAGCGGGAAGGCGGCGAGATGTATACCTTTTATGACGGCCCGCCCACCGCAAACGGCAAGCCCCACATCGGTCACGTGGAGACCCGCACGATCAAGGATATGATCCCCAGATATCGGGCGATGAAGGGGTATATGGTGCCCCGAAAGGCCGGCTGGGACACCCACGGCCTGCCGGTGGAGCTGGAGGTGGAGAAGCTTCTGGGACTGGACGGAAAGGAGCAGATCGAGGAGTACGGACTGGACCCCTTTATCCGAAAGTGCAAGGAGAGCGTCTGGAAATACAAGGGAATGTGGGAGGATTTCTCCAGAACGGTCGGTTTCTGGGCGGATATGGACGACCCCTACGTGACCTATCATGACAATTTTATCGAGTCCGAGTGGTGGGCGCTTAAGACCATCTGGGACAAGGGGCTGCTCTATAAGGGATTTAAGATCGTTCCCTACTGCCCGAGGTGCGGGACGCCGCTGTCCAGCCACGAGGTGGCGCAGGGCTATAAGGCGGTCAAGGAGCGCTCCGCTATCGTGCGCTTTCGGGTGACGGACGAGGACGCCTATTTCCTGGCCTGGACCACGACGCCCTGGACTTTGCCCTCCAACACGGCGCTCTGCGTGAACCCGCAGGAGACGTATGTGAAGGTGAAGGCGGCCGACGGATTTACCTACTATATGGCGCAGGCGCTTTTGGACTCCGTTCTGGGCGGTCTGGCCGAAGAGGGAAAGCCCGCCTATGAGGTGCTGGAAACCTATGCGGGGACCGATCTGGAGGGAAAGAGCTACGAGCCTCTGTTTGCCTGTGCCAAGGAGGCGGCGGCAAAGCAGAGAAAGAAAGCGCATTTTGTGACTTGTGACAACTATGTCACAATGACGGACGGCACCGGAATCGTGCACATAGCGCCTGCCTTCGGTGAGGACGACAGCCGTATCGGCAAAAATTATGATCTGCCTTTTGTGCAGTTTGTGGACGGCAAGGGCAATATGACAGAGGAGACGCCCTACGCGGGAAAGTTTGTGAAGGAGGCGGATCCGGAGGTTTTGAAGGATCTGGATGCGGAGGGCAAGCTTTTCGCCGCGCCCAAGTTTGAACATGACTATCCCTTCTGCTGGCGCTGCGACACACCTCTCATCTATTATGCGAGAGAGTCCTGGTTTATCAAGATGACGGCGGTGCGGGACGATCTGGTTCGCAACAACAAAACCATCAACTGGATTCCGGAGTCCATCGGAGAGGGACGGTTTGGAAACTGGCTGGAGAATATCCAGGACTGGGGCGTGTCGAGAAACCGCTACTGGGGCACGCCGTTAAATATCTGGGAGTGTGCGTGCGGCCATATGCACTCTGTGGGAAGCAGGCAGGAGCTCTTTGACATGAGCGGGGACGAGAGGGCGAAAACCGTGGAGCTGCACCGCCCCTATATCGACGAGATCACGATCAAGTGCCCGAAGTGCGGCGGCGAGATGAAGCGCGTGCCCGAGGTGATCGACTGCTGGTTTGACTCCGGAGCGATGCCCTTTGCGCAGCACCACTATCCCTTTGAGAATAAGGAGCTGTTTGAAAAGCAGTTTCCGGCACAGTTTATCTCCGAGGCGGTGGATCAGACCCGCGGATGGTTCTACTCGCTGCTTGCGGAATCCACGCTGCTTTTCAACAAAGCGCCCTTTGAGAACGTCATCGTCATGGGGCATGTGCAGGATGAGAACGGTCAGAAGATGAGCAAGAGCAAGGGCAACGCGGTGGATCCCTTTGAGGCGCTGGAAACCTACGGGGCCGATGCGATCCGCTGGTACTTCTACACCAGCTCCGCGCCCTGGCTGCCCAAGCGTTTCTCCGGCAAGATCGTGCAGGAGGGGCAGCGCAAATTCATGGGCACGCTCTGGAATACCTATGCGTTCTTTGTGCTCTATGCAAATATCGATCAATTTGACGCCTCCAGGTACACGCTGGAGTATGATAAACTGGCGGTCATGGACAAGTGGCTCCTGTCCCGCTTAAACACCACGGTGGGAAAGGTGGACGGCCATCTGGATCAATACCGGATCCCCGAGGCGGCCAAGGCGCTTCAGGATTTCGTGGACGAGATGAGCAACTGGTATGTGAGAAGAAGCCGTGAGCGCTTCTGGGCCAAGGGGATGGAGCAGGACAAGATCAACGCATATATGACCCTGTACACCGCGCTGGTGACCATCTGTAAGGCGGCGGCTCCCATGATCCCCTTCCTGACGGAGGACATCTATCAGAACCTGGTGAGAAGCGTCGATGCCAACGCTCCGGAGAGCATCCATCTGTGCGATTTCCCGACGGCAGATCCCGCCTGCATCAACGCAGAGCTGGAGGAGGATATGGAGGATGTGCTGGATGCGGTGGTGATGGGCCGTGCATGTCGAAACGAAGCCGCTATCAAAAACCGCCAGCCCATCAGCAGAATGTATATCAAGGCAGATTTTCATCTGGATTCCTTCTATACCGACATCATCGAGGAGGAGCTGAATGTGAAGGAAGTGATCTTTGCCGACGACGTGAGGGAGTTCACCTCTTACACGTTCAAGCCGCAGCTGCGCACGGTGGGACCGAAGTACGGAAAGCAGCTGGGAGGCATCCAGAAAGCGCTGGCCGCCTTAGACGGCAGCGCGGCAATGGACGAGCTGAACGGGAAGGGCAGGCTTTCCTTCGAGGTGGACGGCGTGAATGTGGAGCTGGCCAGGGAGGATCTTCTCATTGATATGGCGCAGAAGGACGGCTATGTGTCCCAGGAGGACAACCGCATGACCGTGGTTTTGGACACCAATCTGACGGAGGAGCTGATCGAGGAGGGATTCGTGTACGAGATCATCAGCAAGATCCAGACCATGCGGAAGGATGCCGGATTTGAAGTGATGGATCACATACGGGTATCCGTAAACGGCAACGAGAAGCTGGCCGCCCTCGCAAAGCGCAACAGCGGCGCCATCTCCGGCAAGGTTTTGGCGGATGAGCTGACAAGCGGATCGGATTTTGCGGTTTCCAGGGAATGGGACGTCAACGGGGAGAAGGTTACGTTCTCGGTGGAACGAGTAAAAGCGAATTAAATCCGAAAAACAGTTGGAATCATCGGCAATCTTTGCTATAATGGTAGCATACATGTATCGTTCACGTATCATTCACGGCAACAGAAGGAGGGCAAGAAATGAAGAACATTGTGAATAAGAATGGCAATACGGGCAGCACTACGACTGCAGCGGCTGCCGTCAGCTCGAAGAAAGCAATCAAATTTGATAAAGAGCTTTTTAAGAGAAGCGTTTTGTATAATGTAAAGACTCTGTACCGCAAGACCTTGGAGGAGGCGACTCCCCAGCAGATCTTTCAGGCGGTAGCCTACGCGATCAAGGATCAGATCGTGGACAGCTGGATGGACACCCAGAAGGCATACGAAAAGAAGGATGCCAAGGTAGTGTACTATATGTCCATGGAGTTTTTGATGGGACGCGCCCTGGGCAACAACATGATCAACATGCAGGCATACAAGCCGATCAAGGAGGCCCTGGACGAGCTGGGGCTGGATCTGAACGCCATCGAGGACCAGGAGCCCGACGCGGCTCTCGGCAACGGCGGCCTGGGCCGTCTGGCAGCCTGCTTTATGGACTCCCTGGCTACACTGGGCTATCCCGCGTATGGCTGCGGCATCCGTTACCGCTACGGTATGTTTAAGCAGCAGATCCGCGACGGCTATCAGGTGGAGGTTCCCGACGCGTGGCTGGAGAACGGCAACCCCTTTGAGCTCCGCAGACCGGAGTACGCCAAGATCGTAAAATTCGGCGGCTATGTGTCGGTACATACCGATGAGAAGGGCAGAAATATTTTCACTCAGGAAAATTATCAGTCGGTGAGGGCGGTGCCCTTTGACCTTCCCGTGATCGGCTACGGAAACGGTATTGTAAACACCCTTCGCATCTGGGATGCGGAGCCGGTGGAGTGCTTCAAGCTGGATTCCTTCGACAAGGGCGATTATCAGAAGGCGGTGGAACAGGAGAACCTGGCGCGCAATATCGTGGAGGTGCTCTATCCCAACGACAACCACTACGCCGGCAAGGAGCTGCGCTTAAAGCAGCAGTATTTCTTTATCTCCGCGTCCGTGCAGGAAGCGGTGGAGAAGTACATGAGAAAGCACGACGACATCCGCAAGTTCCATGAGAAGGTGGCCTTCCAGCTGAACGACACCCATCCCACGGTGGCCATCGCCGAGCTGATGCGCGTGCTGATGGATGACTATTACCTTACCTGGGAGGAGGCTTGGGACGTCACCACCAAGACCTGCGCGTACACCAACCATACCATTATGGCGGAGGCGCTGGAGAAGTGGCCCATCGAGCTGTTTTCCCGTCTGCTTCCCCGCGTGTATCAGATCGTGGAGGAGATCAACCGCAGGTTTATCATCGAGATCGAGAATAAGTACGGCAATGATCCCAACGTCAACGTGCAGGACAAGATCCGCAAGATGGCGATTATCTATGACGGACAGGTGAAGATGGCCCATATGGCTATCGTGGCGGGCTATTCCGTAAACGGTGTGGCAAAGTTGCACACCGAGATTTTGAAGAAGCAGGAGCTGAAGGATTTCTACGAGATGTTTCCGGAGCGCTTCAACAACAAGACCAACGGCATCACCCAGAGACGTTTCCTGCTGCACGGCAATCCGCTCTTGGCGGACTGGGTCACCGCGCATGTGGGAGCGGACTGGATCACCGATCTGCCGCAGATCAGCCGCTTAAAGGTATATGCGGACGACAAGAAGGCCCAGCAGGAGTTTATGAATATCAAGTACCAGAATAAGGTGCGCCTGGCCGCTTATATCCTGGAGCACAATGGAATCGAGGTCAATCCCCGCTCCATTTTCGACGTGCAGGTAAAGCGTCTGCATGAGTACAAGAGACAGCTCTTAAACATTTTGCATGTCATGTATCTGTACAATGAGCTGAAGGAGCATCCGGAGATGGATTTCTATCCGAGGACCTTTATCTTTGGCGCGAAGGCGGCGGCCGGCTACTACAACGCAAAGCTGACCATCAAGCTGATCAACTCGGTGGCGGATGTGATCAACAACGACGCTTCCATCGAGGGAAAAATCAAGGTGGTATTTATCGAGAATTACAATGTCTCCAACGCGGAGATTATCTTTGCGGCAGCGGATGTGTCCGAGCAGATCTCCACCGCCAGCAAGGAGGCGTCCGGCACTGGCAACATGAAGTTTATGCTGAACGGCGCGCTGACCCTGGGCACCATGGACGGCGCCAACGTGGAGATCGTGGAGGAGGTAGGCGAGGAGAACGCTTTCATCTTCGGCCTGAGCTCCGACGAGGTCATCCGGTACGAGAATTACGGCGGGTACAATCCCATGGAGATCTTCAACAACGATCAGGACGTGCGCAAGGTGCTGATGCAGCTGATCAACGGGACCTACGCCCCAAACGACACGGAGCTGTTCCGCCCGCTGTACAACTCCTTATTAAATACCCAGTCCAGCGCGAAAGCGGACACCTACTTTATCCTGAAGGATTTCCGTTCCTATGCGGACGCGCAGAAGCGTGTGGAGGAGGCTTACAAGAACGAGGACGGCTGGGCAAAGAGCGCTATCCTGAACGTGGCATGTTCCGGCAAGTTCACCTCCGACCGAACCATCCAGCAGTATGTGGACGAGATCTGGCATCTGGACAAGGTGGTATTGAAGTAAGCGGAAGAAAAACTACAAAGAGAGTTCTGCAGTAAAATCGCAGTGAACAAGGCATATCCTGGAAATGTATTCCGGGATGTGCCTTTTTGCTTGCGGCCGCAAATGTTACAAAGCCGATACAAGGCGTGTACGACTGTGATGCAAGGATCTCCTTTAATGAAATAGGCAGAGCTTCAAAGATGCCTGGGAACAGAGAAATAGAGGAAGAGAGAAATCGAATGAGAAAGGAGAGAAACCCAATGAGAAAGGAGAGAAACCGAAGGAAAAAGGAGAGAGCAAGGGCAGCGCTTTTCGCTGTGCTTCTGCTGATGGCAGGACTTTTGGGAGGATGTGGAAAAGGAGAATTGGAAGGCGGGGGAATGGAAAAGGGAATGAAAGAAAAATTGAACGAAGAAATGGAAGAGAACATGTCTGCGGGAGTGAAAGAGAGCGGCGATCGGACGGTGGTGACCCTGGGGACCGTCTGGGGCACATACAACGAGAATCTGCAGAGCGCGGTGGCAGCGTACAATGACCAGAGCGCCGCGTACTGCGTTGAGGTGGTGGATTACCTTGGGGAGGCGTCGGATGAGGCCGCGGCGATGGAGCGTTTCCAGATGGAGCTTGCCACCGGAAAGGGAACGGATCTGGTGGATTTGCAGGAATTGGACGCGGATGTGCTGGGGTATCAGGGAATCCTGACGGACTTGACTGCCCTTTTGACAAAAGAGGAACGTCAGGAGCGCTACCAGGACAATGTCCTGCGGTGCGCGCAGACGGGAGACGCTCTCTATGAGCTGGGGCCGACCTTTCAGATCTGCACGATCGTGGGGAAGAAAACCTTGTTTGGGGAGGAGACCGGATGGAGCATGGAGGAGATGCTGGACGCTTTTGAGAGGAACGGAAAAGGAGCCGGCGCCCTGGCCGGATTTTATGCGGATTCCAGCGTCGTCTCTACCCTGACGATGTTTTCTCTGGCGGATTTTGTGGACTGGGAGACGGGCAAAGCGGATTTTTGTCGGGAGGAATTTTATCGCATTTTGGAGTTTGGAGAGAAGCGGGACAGCGGCGGAGCCGACAGACGTTCGCGCCTGACAGGGCACAGTGTTTCGGATGGAATACATCTGGCCTCCCTGGAGGTGATCGGAAGCGTGGGGCAGTACCAGTATTTGAAGGAGATTTTTGGCAATGATATGGCGGTGAAGGGGCTGCCCGGAGAGGGAAACGGCGTGTCGGTGCAGTTGTTGGACACTCTGGGGATCTGCGCCTACAGCGATTGTCCGGAAGGCGCGTTGGATTTTCTGCGGTTTTATGTGGACGGGGAATGGATGGACGACACCGCCGCAAGTTCCGGCCGTTTTTTTGTGCAGAAGGAACGGTTTGAAAAACAGCTTATGCTGGCGCAGGAGCAGCGCTATGACGACGCGGGGAATCCGCTTCCCAACGCTTCCTTCGATGATCCGGACGTTCCCTATGTTTATGCCGCCTCCCGGGAGGATGTGGAGGAGGTGCGGGCGCTCATTGGGCTGGCGGATCAGAAAAGCGTTTTTATCCGCGGGATTGCGCAGATCCTTGACGAGGAATTTGGGGCGTATCAGCAGGGAGCGGCAAGCGTTCAGGAGGCCGCAAAAAAGGTTCAGAACCGCGTACAGCTATATTTGGATGAAAAAAGGCAATAAAAAGGTGAAAAAAAGGCAATAGAAAGGAATAAAAACGGATATTTTATGGTTGACAATCGGGATAAAAGAAGATAAAATGGAAGCATAGGAACCGTGTAACAAGCGGAAAGGAGGGGCTTCTATGACGTTGGAGGAGATGAAACGGATCAAGCAGGAGAGAGGATACAGTCTGGCACAGCTTTCGGAGCGCAGCGGAGTGCCGCTGGGCACGCTGCAGAAGATTTTCTCCGGAGAGACGGCACACCCCCGCTATGCCACGCTTCAGGCGCTGGAACGGGCATTGGGCGACGATTCGACGGCTTACTGGGGAGGAGAGCCCGACCGGAATCCTCAGAGGGTGGAGGAGGCAGGCGTTTATTACGGGAAGCCGTCAAAGAGACAGGGGCAGTACACCATTGAGGATTATTATGAGCTGCCGGAGGACGGGCGGTCGGAGCTGATCGACGGCGTGCTGTACGACATGGCGTCTCCTTCCTTTGTGCATCAGCACCTGCTGAGCAGGATCTTTTCGCAGATCAGCCGTTTTATTGAAGGAAGAAACGGGGACTGTCTTCCCATGACGTCTCCGGTGGATGTGCGGCTGGACTGCGATGAGAGGACCGTGGTCCAGCCGGATATCCTGATCCTCTGTGACCGGAGCAAGATCTGCCGCTGGGGGATCCTGGGGGCGCCGGATTTTTGTCTGGAGATCGTCTCGGAGACCACCAGACGCAGGGATTACACGAAGAAGCTCCAGAAGTACGTGGATGCCGGAGTGAAAGAGTATTGGATCGTGGATCCCGCACGAAAGATCCTGGTCACGTACCACTGGCAGGACGATTATACGGCGCATATGCAGCCTTTACAGGGGAAGGCTGCTCTTGCCATCTATCAGGGAGAGCTGCAGATCGACCTGGATGAGATCGCACAGCTGATACAGGATTACCCCGTGTAGGAGCAGATTATCGTTGCATAAGGCGGCGGATTATCCTATAATAAAAATAGTTTTCGCAGTAGACCAAGCGACGATCAGGAGGAAGAGTATGGTTACATTATTGGAAAGCGGTGCGTATCTGTTAAACGGGAAGGAGATCATTCCCGACGACGGAGAGGCACAGGCTGCGGTTCGGGCAAAGACGGGCAGGGAGATCTCAAAGGAGGAGGCCCGCCGGAATACGATCGCATACGGCATTTTGAAAGAGCACAATACTTCCGGCAATATGGAGAAGCTGAAGATCCGTTTTGACAAGCTGACCAGCCACGATATCACCTTTGTGGGGATCATTCAGACGGCTAGGGCTTCCGGTCTGCAGAAGTTTCCCATGCCCTATGTGCTGACCAACTGCCACAACTCTCTGTGTGCGGTGGGCGGCACCATCAACGAGGATGACCACATGTTCGGCCTCACCTGTGCCAAAAGGTACGGCGGCGTCTATGTGCCCCCGCATCAGGCGGTGATCCACCAGTATGCCAGGGAGATGCTGGCCGGCGGCGGACGGATGATCCTGGGATCCGACTCCCACACCCGCTATGGCGCGCTGGGTACTATGGCTATGGGAGAGGGCGGTCCGGAGCTGGTAAAACAGCTCTTGAATCAGACCTATGACATCAATATGCCCGGGGTGGTGGGCGTTTATTTAAAGGGCGCGCCTGTCAAGGGCGTGGGCCCGCAGGATGTGGCGCTCGCCATTATCGGCGCTGTCTTTCGGAACGGTTATGTGAAAAATAAAGTGATGGAGTTTGTAGGCCCCGGCGTGAGCGCTCTGAGCGCGGATTTCCGGATCGGGATCGATGTCATGACCACGGAGACCACCTGTCTGTCCTCCATCTGGCGCACGGACGACCAGATTCGGGAGTTTTATGAGATCCACGGCAGGAGCGAGGAGTACAAGGAGTTAAATCCCGGGGAGATCACCTATTACGACGGCATGATCGAGGTGGATCTGGACAAGGTGCGCCCCATGATCGCAATGCCCTTCCATCCCAGCAACACCTACACGATCGAAGAATTGAATACCAATCTCATGGATATTTTGGATGAGACGGAGAAGCGCGCGCAGGTGAGCCTGGACGGTGCGGTGGAATATCACCTGAAGGACAAGGTAAAGAACGGAAAATTCGTGGTGGATCAGGGGATCATCGCCGGCTGTGCGGGCGGCGGCTTTGAGAATATCTGTGCGGCGGCAGACATCCTGAAGGGCAGATACATTGGCTCGGACGGCTTTACCCTGAGTGTTTATCCCGCATCCATGCCCGTGTATATGGAGCTGATCCGAAACGGCTGTGCCGCTGCGATCCTGGAGACCGGCGCGGTGATGAAGACCGCATTCTGCGGCCCCTGCTTCGGCGCAGGAGACACGCCTGCCAACAATGCCTTCAGCATCCGTCATTCCACCAGGAACTTCCCCAACCGTGAGGGATCCAAGCTGCAGAGCGGCCAGATCTCTTCCGTGGCGCTGATGGATGCCCGTTCCATTGCGGCCACGGCGGCCAATCAGGGCGTGCTGACTCCCGCTACGGAATTTGACGGCGAGATAGGGAAATACAAGTATCATTTTGATGCAAAGATCTATGAAAACAGAGTCTTTGACTCCAAGGGCGTGGCGGATCCCAATACCGAGATCCAGTTTGGCCCCAACATCAAGGACTGGCCCGAGATGGGAGCGCTGCCGGACAATCTGGTGCTCCAGGTGGTGTCAGAGATCCACGATCCGGTGACCACCACGGACGAACTGATCCCCTCCGGAGAGACTTCTTCCTACCGCTCCAACCCGCTGGGACTTGCAGAGTTTACCTTGAGCCGCAAGGATCCCCAGTACGTCGGGCGCGCCAAGGCGGTGCAGAAGGCGGAGAAGCTCCGTATGCAGGGGGAGCATCCCTGTGGGGAATGTCCGTGGGTGAAGGATGTGATGAATGTGGTAAAGACGCAGTTTGCGGATGCCGACCACACCAACACCGGCTTTGGCTCCACGATCTTTGCGGTGAAGCCGGGCGACGGCTCCGCGAGAGAGCAGGCGGCCTCCTGCCAGAAGGTTCTGGGCGGCTGGGCGAACATCGCCAACGAATACGCCACCAAGAGATACCGCTCCAACCTGATCAACTGGGGGATGCTTCCCTTCCTGATCGATGAGGGAGAGCTTCCTTTTCAGAATTTGGACTATCTGTTTCTCCCCGGCATCCGGAAGGCCGTGGAGGAGAAGGCGGATGTGATCCAAGCGTACACGGTGAAGGATGGCGGCCTGCGGGAATTTACGCTTCGCCTGGGAGAGCTGACCGACGAGGAACGCCAGATCATTTTGAAGGGATGCCTGATCAACTACAACAGGGTAGATTAGGAAAAAACGTGGCGATATGGTATGAAGAAATGCAAAATTGTTTTGCCCTATGCGGTGGCGGTGGTTCTCTGCATGGTGGTTTCTCTTCCGATCCTTTCGGAGAGCGTTGTGTTGGATGAAGCGTATTCTATCACCCTGGTCCGAGGGACGGTGGGGGAGATCATCCACGGCACGGCGGGAGATGTCCATCCGCCCCTGTATTATCTACTGTTAAAGCTTTCCGCCGCTGCAGGAGGCGAAAGCCTTGTGAAATACCGGCTTGTGACCGCGCTGGCGACTTATCTGAATCTCCTCTGGCTGGGGGCCGGTCTGATCCGGAGGCGCTGGGGGGGTACGGCGTCTGTGCTGTATCTATTGTGGTATGGGGCGTCTTACTGTACCGTAGAGATGAGCACATATGTGCGAATGTATTCCTGGGGAAGCTTTTTTGTGACAGCAACGTCATTATTTCTCTTCGCTTACTACGAAAAGCGAAGGACGCGGGATCTGGCGATGGGAAC
Organism: uncultured Acetatifactor sp.; assembly: GCA_947631615.1. GTDB lineage: Bacteria > Bacillota > Clostridia > Lachnospirales > Lachnospiraceae > Acetatifactor. The sequence continues at coordinate 8,963 of CANRLX010000004.1, read as the reverse complement.
CCTCCTGACTCTGGGAGCGATGTACTGTCATTACTACGCGGCGATGGCAGTCTTTACGGCATGGCTGATCCTGCTGGCGGTCGTCCTGCTGCGCAGCCGGAGGGAGGTTTGGAAGCTTCTTTTGTGCGGCGCAGGGATCGCGCTGGGGTATGCGCCCTGGCTCGGTGTGCTGCTGCGGCAGAGCGGCAGGGTTTCCCAAAACTATTGGATCAAGGGGTTTGACTGGCGGGAGTGGATCTCGACTCCGGCCCTGTTGATGGACAATTCCCTGGAGGGCGTCGGCGCCGCTATGTGCTTTCTTTTGACGGCGCTGGCGGTGCGAGCAATTCTGCGCAGAAAGGGGGCAGCGCTTGCGGCGTTGGCTGTTTTTCTGGGAACCATGCTGATAGGCGCGGCGCTCTCTCTGGCGGTGGCACCGATATGGGTTCCTCGGTATCTCTATGTGGCGTGGGGGATGCTCTCTCTGTTTGCGGCGCTTGCGATTGGTGAGGACAAGGGGCCGCAAACGTTTCTCCTGCAGATGGGCTGTCTGGTACTGCTGTGTGTCATGGGTTATTTTTCCGTCCGGATGATACAGCGCGAGGATGTGATGACATCCACCGCGTCGGAATGGACGGCGTATCTGGAGGAGAATGTGGAAGCGGACGCCTGTCTGATCGTGGATGATCCCTATGAGCATATCCTGGTCTACCGGTATTATTTGCCGCAGGCAAGGATCGTCATGGTGGAGGAGCTGACCGGAATGGGAGGGGAGCGCTCTCTTTCGGATATCCTGGCACAGGAGGGGCAGATTTGGTATATCCTGGATGAAGTACAGCCTCGCTGTGGAGTGACACAGATGTCAGAATGGCTGGAAGCGGAAGGCTTTGCCGTTGAGCAGAGGGCATACTTTACGCTCCAGGATAAGAGACTGGAAATCTTTTCGATAGGAGAGCGCGCCCATGGAGAATAAGCGAAAGGCTATGGTGAAAACGGGGAGTTTCCTGCTGTGCGCGCTGTTGGCCGGCCTGTTGGGGACGTTTGTGCTGTATCGCTGGTTTCCCCAATATTTGTGCTATACGGTGCAGGACGTGCACGCCGGAGAGCTGTATGAGCGCAGAGAGGCAACGCTGTCCCAGGGCCTTGATTATACCGAGTACTTTGTGCCCGCGGAGGGGTACTTGAAGAGCATCCTTGTCAATCTGACGGGGGAGACATCGGCAGATCGGACGTTAGTGCGCGGGACGCTGTCGGCAGAGGACGGCTCCGTAATTGCCAGGAGCAGCTTTCGGATCGGCGATGTGGCGGGCAGCGCCTACGGTGAATTTCCCATTGAAAAATGGGTTCCGGTGGGACAGACGTGTCGGTTTACGGTGTCGTTTCCTGAAAATACAAAGGTGAGCGTTACGTTTGGGCCGGAGGGGATCGGCCCCGAGGAACACGTGTCCTGTGAATGGGCGGGAAAAGATGACGGAAGTGTCATGTATATGAGGTATTCCTACGGCAGCTACAGCAGGAAGCTGCTGGCGTTTTGGTTTCTGGTTTTTGCCGTGTCGGCGGGGTTATTGGCGGACGGTTTCTGGCGCGGACGGAAGCTGCGACGGGAAAAACAGCAGTCATAGGTTATAAGGAGATGGAGAGAAGATGGAATTTAAGAAAACGGTGACGAATCCCATGCTGGTGGGAGCCATGGAGGTTTTGCGGGCGGAGGACACGCCGGAGCACAGAGAGATGTTTCTGGAGGAGGTGCTGAAGGCGGTCTTTTTGATGCCCGCGGTGGTGACGCCCACGCCGGAGATCGGACCGGACGGAGAGGTGAAGCTTTCGCCGGACAGCCGTATTCAGTTTCCCATGCTGTCCGCACCGGACGGGAAGCAGTTTTTTATGGCGTTTACGGATTGGACGGAGCTCAAGAAGTGGAAGGACGAGGACGGCCAGCAGACCTTTGCCTTTCGTTTCAAGGACTATGCGGACATGCTGCTGAAAAAAACGCCGGACGGAAAGGAAAATCCCGCCAGCGGCTTCCTTATCAATCCCTATGGCGCGAAAATGATGATCACGAAGGAGGTGGCCGCCAGCCTGATAGCGAGGATCGTCCATCAGGCGAGAAAACAGGGCGGCCCGGGCGCGGAGGGACAGCCGGTGTCTCACGAAAAAAACTAAAGTTTTGATACCGGCCGCCGATATAATAATTACAGGGTGACGGCCTGGCCCGCGGTCGCCCGAGTAATTAGAGATCGACACCACGGATGGTATTTATGTGAGGGAAAGGATTTCCATACATAGATGCCATTCTTTTTATGCGGGGACAGAGGAGGTCGGGCATAGACGTAAGCCGACGGACGCGGCGGGAGCCTGTCACGGAGGATAGGTTTCGGCGGTGGAAGCGGATGTGGTGGATGAAGAGGGAAAAGGAGTGAAGATTGATTCCAGCGCGATAGGAATGGAATCCGGCAGGAGCTATCGGGCATTTAAGGCAACGATCCGGCGTTTTTCCATAACGGAATATCAGGGGACCCTGGCGCAAAACGGCGGTCTGTTGGACACCGCGGTTCAGGGAAGCGACGCCGGCGTGGATGGGCAGAACCAGGAGAACGCGGAGGAAAGGGATCCGGCGGCTGCCGGAGAATGGCAGGATCGGTTTGGAGTTGCTTCCAGCAGGATCAATATACGGTCTGCAGCGAGCAACGCCGTCAACGATATCCGCCAGATGACAATGCGCTACATTTTCAGCCTGCTGTTTGGCCACAGGAGATTCGGCACGCGGGACTGGGTGGCGGAGAACGGATTTATGAGCGGCAGAGATACGGCCTCCGGTATTTCGGGACAGAGCGTGGACGGCCCCACCGCCACCTACCGAGTCCTGAGCTATACACAGGAGTCCTTTCGGGCCGAGTCGGAGGATACGTTTTTTTCCACTACGGGAACAGTGCGCACGGCGGACGGCAGGGAGATCGATTTTAATGTCAACGTGGGTATGAGCAGGCGGTTTGAGGAATATTATAAGTCGGAGTTTGATCTGCAGACTTATACCATGTGCGATCCGCTGGTCATCAACCTGAATACGGATGTGGCGGAATTGTCGGATCAGACGTTTTACTTTGACATTGACGCGGACGGCGAACTGGATGAAATTTCCGGATTGGGAAAAGGGAGCGGGTATCTGGCTCTGGACAAAAACGAGGACGGCACCGTCAACGACGGGAGCGAACTGTTTGGCACGTCCAGCGGAAACGGTTTTGCGGATCTTGCTAAGTATGACGACGACGGCAACGGCTGGATCGACGAAAACGACGCCATCTGGTCCAAACTCAGGATCTGGACGATGGACGAGAACGGCGAGAGCGTGCTCTGGCGCTTGAGCGATAAGGGCGTGGGGGCGATCTGCCTGCAGAATGTCTCCACGGATTTTACCCTGCAGGGAAACACCGGCCAGACCAAGGGAGCCATCCGCAACACCGGAGTCTTTTTGTATGAGAACGGCAGCGCGGGGACCGTGCAGCATCTGGACGTGGCGAAGTATTCTCGTCAGGCGTAGAAACGCCGAAATCTGCAAGGCATATCAAAATAACAAATAAAAAAACAGATCGGACCAATTCGTCCGGTCTGTTTTTGTCTTATGTATAAAAGAACGCTTTCCGGCAAAAATAGTATCAGGTTACAACCTAAACAGTAAAGGAAGGAAAGCGGATATGAGGAGAAATAGAAGAAACAATAGAAGCAATGTCAAGAGAGAAAGAATGATTATGATCGGTTCTTCCGTGTTTGTGCTGGCAGCTCTCACGATGACTGGATTATATATGCGGCAGAGCAATCTGGAGTCCCAGGACGACGGCTATGTGGTTGACTTTACCGCCCTGGAGGACAATGTGGACCAGGGGCAGAGCGAGCTGGCACAGAATCCGGCGCAGATTCCGGCGGGGGAGTCCGATACCCCTGACGTGCTGGAGGACGATCTGGATTATCTGCCGTACGACGAGGAACCGCTGGAGGTCGGCACCACCCAGGTGGGATCCGATCAGATCGAGATCCCCGGCGTCACCAATCGGGAGGAGGTCCCCAGCGAGGATGAGATGGGGGCAGGAGCCGGCACGGAGGAGCAGCTTCCCACCACGATCAACACCGCCCAGACAAAGGAGCTTCATTTTTCTGAGGAGAGCGGTCTTGCCAGACCGGTGGAAGGCGAGGTGATCCTGCCGTACAGCATGGACGCCAGCGTTTATTTTAAAACCCTGGATCAGTATACCAGAAATCCTGCCGTGATATTTGGCGCAGAGGAGGGGACGAGTGTGAGCGCTTGCGCGGAGGGACAGGTGATTGACATCTATGAGGATTCCAGGATCGGGAACGCGGTGACGCTGGATCTGGGAGACGGCTATCAGGCGACCTACGGGCAGCTTCAGAACGTTCAGGTGACCGAGGGCGAATATGTGGAAGCCGGAGAGGTGTTGGCGAGCGTGTCTGCTCCGACCAAATATTATGTGGAAGAGGGGGCCAATCTCTACTTTAAGCTGACGAAGGACGGGGAGGCGTTGGATCCGGTCGAGCGTTTTTAGAAGAGAGGTTCCGGAAAGGGAATAAGACAGAATGTATATTGTAGGCGGTACCATTAAGACGATGGCGGGCGAGGATATTCCTGGGGGGATCGTCCACATTCAAAACGGAAGGATAGCGGCGGTGGGATCCAGGGAGCAGGTTCCGCTGACACCCCGAGAGGGGGAGCGGGTGATCGTGGCGGAGAACGGTCTGATCCTGCCGGGCATCCTGGAGGCGCACTGCCACATGGGCATTACCGAGGAAAAAAAGGGCATGGAGGGAGACGACTGCAATGAGACAGTGGATCCTGTCACGCCCTATCTGCGCGCCATCGACGCGATCAATCCCATGGACGCTGCCTTTGACGATGCGGTCCGCGCCGGGATCACCGGCGCGATGATCGGCCCGGGCAGCTCCAATGTGGTGGGCGGACAGTTTGCCTTTGTGAAGACCCGCGGACGGAGGGTAGACGACCTGATCGTCAAGGCTCCGGCCGCTATGAAGGTGGCCTTCGGAGAAAATCCCAAGGTCAACTATTCCGGACAAAACAAAAGTCCCTCTACCAGAATGGCGATCGCCGGAATGTTGCGCCAGGAACTGACAGAAGCGTCACAATATTGGAAGCAGAAGCAGACGGCCGAGCAAAACGGAGAGGACTTTGCCATCGACTTCACCAGGGAGTGCTGGATTCCGGTGTTAAAAAAGGAAATCCCCCTGAAGGCCCACGCGCACCGTGTGGATGATATTTTCACCGCCATCCGCATCGCCAAAGAATTTGACCTGAGGCTGACCCTTGACCATTGCTCGGAGGGGCATCTGATCGCAGAGGAGCTTGCGGCGGAAGGGTATCCCGCCATTGTGGGGCCGGATTTTGCCAGCCGGAACAAAATCGAAGTTCAGAATGTGGCCTTTAAGACGGCGGGCGTGTTGAATCGTGCGGGCGTGATGACCGCCGTCACCACGGACCACCCCGTATCGCTGATCCAATCGCTGCCCCTGTGTGCCGGACTGGCGGTGAAATCGGGGCTTCCGCTGGAGGAGGGCTACAGGGCGATCACGATCTACCCCGCCATCATCTGCGGCGTGGCGGACAGACTGGGCAGCATAGAGGTGGGAAAAGACGCGGATATCGCTGTTTTTGACGGAAATCCCATGGAGATCTTTACCCGCACGCTCTATACCATCATCGATGGGGAAATCGTGTATGACGCGTCCGAGGACAGCTAAAAACATTGCTTTCTATCACAATCATGGTATAATAGATTTTAATTGAGGCATGTGGACTAACATTTGGAGGAGCATTTTGAAATACGGAAAAAACGTTGCCGGACGGACCGCGGTCTGTCTGGTGACCGCGTTTATTTTGAGCGGCTGTGCGGTGTTTCCGAAAGAGCCGGCCTCGGAGGAAGCGTCGGGGCCTGTCGGCATGGAGAGCGCGCCGATCGTGGATTACAGGGTGCCGGAGTCCGCGCCCAATATCCTGATCGATCGATCGGGGTATCAGTCGCAGGGAGTGAAGTGTGCCATTGTGCGGGGGACGAGGCTTCCCGATCAGTTTCGGCTGGTGGACAGGGAAACCGGCGATGTGGTTTATACCGGAGAGATCGAGGATGCCGTTTACCGCGCGGACATGAAGGGCTTTGTAGGGCATGTGGATTTCGGGGAGTATTCTGACGCGTCCGGCGGGCAATATTATCTGGAGTGCGACTATATCGGAAGATCCTATGACTTTCCCATCGGGGAAACGATCTATCGGGATCTGTTTGAGGATTTGTACCAGGAGATCATCGAGAGCTGCCAGGAGGGGGAAGCGTCTGTGGAGGACGTGCTGGCGCTTCTCATTGCCTGCGAGCGGTATGGAGGAGTCTTTGCGGACGAAAACGGGGACGAGGTTCCGGATGTGATGGCGGAGCTGAGGCGCTGGGCGGAACAGATTGACTACAACCTGCTGGATGCGGAGGAAAAGGCGCTGTACGCGGCGGCGCTTGCCAAGTTCAGCTATCTGTACCAGAAGTATGATCTGGAGTTTGCCAACCTTTGCCTGAAGCGGGCCTCCATGGTGTATTCTCAGGCGCAGGCTCCCGGGCAGAGAGACGCGAATACCTTTCTGGCGTTGACGGAGCTGTATCGGGCCACCGGTCTGTATACATACGGCAATCGGATTCTGGAATACAAACCTTATTTTTTGGACGACGGCAGCTTTCTGGACGAAAACGGTTATCTGTACGGCGCTATGACCTACATGGTCACCAAGCAGAGGGTGGATGTGGAGCTCTGTAATCTTTTTATGGACTGTTTGCTGGCGAGGGGAGAAGAGATCTCCGACCGGCACGAGGAGACCGTGGGTTTTGCTTCGGCGCGGGAAAACGGCCAGGAGGATGTGCTGCGGCAGGCCCGTCAGATATCCGGCGCCAACTATGTGCTGCGGACCTATCAGTACGACTGTATCACAGAAGATTTTGTACATTACCTTATGGGCTGCAATCTTCAGGCAGAGAGCTTTTACCCCGACGAGGAGAACAGGGGCAGTTATTTGATCCTGCTGGCACAACTGGCCTCCATTCAGGAATACCGAGCCCTGGAGGAGGCATAGATATGGAAGAAGAGGTGCGGCACAGGTACGAAAAAGGAGCAGAAGTAGTGTGACGCTCCGGAATGGAGATTAAGATGAAAGTAGTGGTGTTAGCGGGAGGCATCAGCACAGAGAGAGACGTGTCGCTGAACTCCGGAAGTATGATCTATCGCGCCCTGAAAAAGAAGGGGCACCAGGCGATCCTGCTGGATGTCTACCTGGGGTACGAGGGAGAGACGTCGGATATTTTTGAACGGCAGGAGGACTGGGCGTCGCAGGTCAGGGCGGTCTCGGAGGAGAATCCGGATCTGGACGCGGTAAAGGCGATGCGTCCGGACGGAGCCAAAAATTTCTTTGGCCCCAATGTGCTGAAGATCTGCAGGCGGGCCGATGTGGTGTTTATGGCGCTCCACGGTGCGAACGGGGAGGACGGCAAGATACAGGCGTGCCTTGAGCTTTTGGGCATCCCCTACACGGGATCCGATTTTGTCAGCTCGGCCATTGCCATGAACAAGGGGATCAGCAAGGATATCTTTCGGGCGTGGAAGATCCCGACCCCTGCGGGAATCCGTCTGAAGCGGGGGGAGAAGGAGACGGAGAGCGTCCCTTATCCCTGTATTGTGAAGGCGTGCTGCGGCGGCTCCAGCGTGGGCGTGTATATCGCAAGGGACGATGCGGAGTACGAAGAGGCCAAGAAACAGGCTTTCCGGTATGATGATGAGGTCGTTATCGAGCAGTACATAGAGGGCAGGGAGTTCTCGGTGGGCGTGATGGACGGCAAGGCGCTTCCGGTCATCGAGATGGCGCCCAAAAGCGGATTTTATGACTATAAAAACAAATATCAGGCGGGGAGCACGGTGGAGACCTGTCCGGCAGATATTCCCAGGGATCGGACCCAGGCTCTGCAGGAGATGGCGGAGCGGGTGTTTCAGGCGCTGCGGCTGAAAAGCTACGCGCGCATGGATTTCCGGATGAATCCCCAGGGGGAGATCTTCTGTCTGGAGGCGAATACGCTTCCGGGAATGACGGCGACCTCCCTGCTTCCGCAGGAGGCGGCCGCTGTGGGGATCTGTTTTGAGGAGCTCTGCGAGCAGATCCTTCGTCAGGCGCTGCGGTAGAACATTTATTGGAGCCGAGAGAGGCGGAATGAGAGGAAAGATATGGAGTTGACGATAGCGGAGATCGCGGAGGTCTGCGGAGGAAAACTGGTCATTCAAAAGGCGGCGCCCGAGGAGCAGGTGGCGTCTGTCGTGCTGGATTCCCGTCTGGTCGAGGAGCACGGCGTCTTTGTGGCCACGGTGGGAGAGCGGGTGGACGGACACCGCTTTATCGGCCAGGTCTATGAGAACGGCGCCAGCCTGGTGCTCACCCAGAAAAGTCCCGGGCAGGTGGAAGAGGAGCACGGGGTGAAGGCCGATCAGTGGGGAAGCTATCTTGTGGTGGAGGATCCCTTTCGGGCCCTGAGGGATCTGGCGGAGTATTATCGCGGCAAGCTGGATATCCCTGTGGTGGGGATCACCGGCAGCGTGGGTAAGACCAGCACCAAGGAGTTTATCGCCGGCGTTCTCTCCGAGCGGTACGAGGTGCTCAAGACGGAGGGGAATTATAACAATGAGATCGGGGTTCCTCTGACGCTTCTGCGGATTCAGCCCACCCACACGGCCGCCGTGATAGAGATGGGGATCAGCGATTTTGGGGAAATGCACCGGCTCAGCAAAATGGTGCGCCCTACGGTGTGTGTGGTTACCAATATCGGCCAATGCCATCTGGAGACCCTGGGCAGCAGAGACGGGATATGGAAGGCGAAGTCGGAGATCTTTGATTATATGGCGGAGGACGGGATCGTATGTCTGAACGGCGAGGATGACAAGCTGTC
>CANRLX010000003.1 GCA_947631615.1 uncultured Acetatifactor sp. | reverse complement strand
TCCACCAACCCTACCAGATTCCAGCATCCGGTTGCAGGAACCTACAAGAAGGAGAGGAACGAGGCCGGCAAGAAGTACTTCTCCGTTGCCTCCGGCGGCGGCACCGGACGTACCCTGCATCCTGACAATATGGCCGCAGGTCCCGCATCCTACGGTTTCACCGATACGCTGGGCCGTATGCACTCCGACGCGCAGTTCGCAGGTTCTTCCTCCGTTCCCGCTCATGTGGAGATGATGGGCCTGATCGGTATGGGCAACAACCCTATGGTTGGCGCTACCGTAGCCGTTGCGGTTTCCATTGAGGAAGCGGCTAAGGCTGGTAAGTTCTAAGAAACAGCGTAAATAAAATCAAGGGCTTCCGTTGACGTAAATGGTCAGCGGAAGCCTTTAAAATTCAAACTATTCGTTTCTTTTATATTTTCCTGGTTTATTACTTTGCTGCTTACTATCTTTTCAAAATCCTCCGGACGGCGGTGGCGGTCAATGGGCGGAATACGAATACATAGGACTTACCGAGGATTTTATATTTTTTTTATAAATTTTAATGTTTTCTTCATATTGCCTTGACAAATGGAGATTTTTCCTGTAGTCTTATATCTTGGTATGAAGTTTGCAAGTTGTGGGTCGAAAGGTTTGACTCCGAAAATACCGTGTTGACTTCAGGCCAAATATCCTACAAAGGAGTGAACCCCTAAGTGTATTACTGTAAGAATTGCGGTGAGCCCTATATGACCGACGAAGCGATTATGTGTGTGAAGTGCGGCGTAGCCAGAGGACAGGGAAGCAATTACTGTCATAACTGTGGCAAGCCTTTGCCTCAGGGGGCGGGCGTGTGCCTGAACTGTGGAGTTGCGGCGGCAGGACCTGTGCCTGTGAAGGCGAAGTCCAAGATTGTGGCGGGTCTGCTCGGCATTTTTCTCGGCTGCTTTGGCGTACATAATTTTTATCTGGGTTATACCGGAAAGGCTGTGGCACAGCTGGTGCTGACGATCGTCGGCATTGTGTTGAGCTGTATCTTTATCGGGATTTTCCTGGTGATAGGAGCGTGGATTTGGTCCCTGATCGAGGGCATCATGATCCTTACCGGCAGTATCAGTACGGACGCACAGGGGAATCCTCTGGCGGACTAGATGGTCAACCAAGCAGGAAAAAACACACTTTTAAAAAAGAAACTGGGAAAAACTAGGAAAAGGAGATCAAAAAATGGACGGACAGAATTTTAACAATGGTGTACAGAACGTAACATCCAACAACGGAGGCAGCGAGACCAACGCTCTGGCGATTGTCAGCCTGGTTCTTGGTATTATCTCAATTATCGCAGGATGCTGCGGCTGGCTGGGCATTGTCTTTGGTATCATCGGCATTGTCTGCGCCGTATTTGCAAACAAGCAGAGCCAGACCGGCCTTGCCAAGGGCGGCCTTATCTGCTCTATCATTGGTATCGTTCTCGGCGTTATCATGACGATCATCGGTGTTCTGGGCATTGCTGCAGGCCTTGTGTAGTGGAGAGAGAAACCGATAATTTTAAGAGACAACTTCTTAAGCGGGAGTTGTCTCTTTCTTTTTCGATAGAGGAGAAACGGGATGCGCAGTGGCAGTGAGCGGGAGGAGTCGCAAAAGCTGGAAGCACAACTGTATAAGGCGGGGATCATCACGCTGATCCTGGGGGGAATTGCGGTTTTTTTATACCTTCGTTTTCTGGTGCCGCAGTATACGATGCCCTGTATGGTCTATACCACAATGGGATTTTATTGCCCGGGATGCGGAGGCACCAGGGCGGTGGAAGCGTTTCTGCAAGGGCGGCTGCTTCGGGCCTTATGGTTTCATCCGCTGGTTCCCTATGCGGCGGTGATGTTCTTCGGCTTTATGGGGACCCATACGCTGGAAAAGCTCCACGTGGGCAGGATCAAGGGATGGCGGTTCCACAACTGGTATCTGTGGGCAGCGCTTGGGATCGTGGCGGCAAACTGGATCCTGAAAAATATCCTGCTCTTTGGCTTTGGAATTACGCTTTAAATTTGAAATTACACTTTAAATTTGAAATTACGCTTGAAATTTGAAATTACACTTTAAAATCAAAAAATAAGAACACAGCGTCACTGGTCCGCTGTGTTCTCCGATTCCGTGGCGGTGAGCCCTAAGGTCGCCGGATCCTCGCCGTGCAGGAGCGTGATGATGATCTGGATCCTGCGGAAGGCGCGGGCTTCGTTTTCCCTGGCGTACTCGTAGGTCGCGGTAAACATTTCCTCCGTGTAAGCCTCGTTGGTGTAGGCATCCCGATAGCTGGATACCGCCTCCGCCATATAGGCGCCCGCCTCGTCCGCGTAAGGCTCCAGATAATCAAATTCCTCCGGAAAATCCAGCGCGGCAAACGTTTGAAACTCCGAGTCCAGCTCCTCCAGGTAGCCCAAAAGCTCCTCCAGGGCGTTGTCGGAACCGACGTCCACATTGTTGATAGAAGTGTCCAGCACCGAGATATTGGTACAAAAAGTGTCAATGTCATTTTTAAATTGTTCCAGCTTGGGATCTTTGCCGCAGGCCGTTAGCATGACGGCGATCGACAGGATTCCCGCCAGCAGATAGGATTTCTTCCTCAAAACAGACTCCTCCGTATGTGAAGCATATTAAAAATTTATCATATTTGCGAAAAATATGCAATAAGTTGTTAGAAATATATGAAATCGCACCCTTTACGACCAATTTAGATATGTGCTATAATACATTTTATTGTGAGATGGAGAACCTTATGGAAGGGAAACTATAAAAGCTGTAAAAGCAGTAGAAACAAGCTATAGAAAATTGTAAAAGCTGTAAAAACGGTAGACGTTATACAAAGCTATAGCAGCAGAAGTTATAGAAGTAGAAGCGAGACGCTTGTTGCGGGGATATGGTATGACGAGAGAAGAATTTCAGACGCTGGCTCAAAATCGTATTTTGTATTTGGACGGGGCTACCGGCTCCAACCTGGTGAGGGCGGGGATGCCCTCCGGCGTTTGTCCGGAGGACTGGATCCGTCGGCACAGGGATGTTATGTTAAAGCTGCAGAGGGCCTATGTGGCCGCCGGCACCAATATTTTGTATGCTCCCACCTTTACGGCAAACCGCATCAAGCTTGCGGAGTACCGTCTGGAGGATCAGATGGAGGAAATGATCGGGGAGCTGGTCTCCATTTCCAGAGAGGCGGCAAAGAGCAGCTCTGCGGGAAACGTCTATGTGGCGGGCGATCTTACGATGACCGGAGAGCAGTTAAAGCCGATGGGTACCATGGAGCTGGAGACGCTGATCGATGTCTATCGGGAGCAGATACGGCTGATGGTAAAGGCGGGGGTAGATCTGCTGGTGGTGGAGACGATGATGAGTCTTGCGGAGACCAGGGCGGCGCTGATCGCGGCGAAGGAGGTCTGCGATCTGCCGGTGATGGTGACGCTCACCTTTGAGAAGGACGGCAGGACGCTCTATGGGACGGACGCGCAGACGGCGGCGATCGTGGCGGAGAGCCTGGGGGCCTGCGCCGTGGGGGCCAACTGTTCCACGGGGCCGGCGCATATGCAGGCGATCGTTTCGGATATGGCCCGCGTGACCCGCATCCCCATTATAGCCAAGCCCAACGCGGGACTCCCCGTCTTAAATGAGGAGGGAGTGACCTGCTACGATATGGCTCCGGATGTTTTCGCGGAGGAGATGGAGGTCCTTGTGAGCGCCGGAGCGTCCCTGCTGGGCGGCTGCTGCGGGACCACGCCGGAGTTTATCCAAAGGATCCATGACCGCTTCGGAGAGAACGCAAGGGCTGACGTTCCCCGAAGACCGGACGGGGTGCGATATCTGACCTCGGAGAGAAAGACCGTATCCTTCGGTCTTGACGATAGATTTATCATTGTGGGAGAGCGCATCAATCCCACGGGAAAGAAGCAGCTGCAGGCGGAGCTTCGCGACGGCGACTTAAGCAGAGTGGTTCAGTTTGCCGAGGAGCAGGAGGCGTGCGGGGCGCAGATATTGGACGTCAACATGGGAATGAGCGGCATTGACGAAAAAGAGCTCATGCTGCGGGCCATCGAAGAAGTGAGCGGGGTGACAAACCTCCCCCTCTCTCTGGATTCCAGTCATGTGGATGTGCTGGAGGCGGCGCTTCGCCATTACCCGGGAAGGGCGCTCATCAACTCGGTCTCCCTGGAGAAGGAGAAGATCGAGAAGCTTCTGCCCGTCGCCGCAAAGTACGGCGCTATGTTTATCCTGCTGCCCCTGTCGGACAAGGGCCTTCCGGAGAATCTGGAGGAAAAGAAGCAGATCATACAGACCATTTATGAGAGGGCGCTGGCGCTGGGAATGTGCAGAGAGGACGTCGTCGTGGACGGGCTGGTGGCGACCGTGGGGGCTAACAGGCGCGCCGCCCTGGAGACCCTGGACACCATCCGCTACTGCAGAAAGATCGGGTTTGCCACCGTCTGCGGACTGTCCAACATCTCCTTCGGGATGCCGGAGCGAAGCTATGTGAATACGGCGTTTCTCTCGCTTGCCATCCAGGCGGGACTTTCGATGGCAATCGCAAACCCCTCGCAGGAGATGCTGGTTGGCTGCGCGCTGGCGACGGATCTTCTCCTCTGCAAGGAGGAGGCGGATCTTCGCTACATTGCGTGCGCGGACCGCATAAGAGAAAACCGAGAGAAGCGGGAGGCTCTGCCCGCGAAAGCGAAGGCAGACAGCCCTAAGGGAAAGGACACCGCTGGGGAGACGAGGGACCCTTCGGGGAGGGAGGAAGCGGCCCACCTGTCCGAGGCGGGGCAGGCGCTGAGAAACGCCGTGCTCAAGGGGAATCGAAACGGGATCGCCGCGCTGACCCGCTCTGCCCTCTCTGTCGGGGAGGATCCCTCCGCCCTCTTAAATGACGCATTGCTTCCCGCCATCAACACGGTGGGAGAATATTTTGACAGAGGAAAATATTTCCTGCCCCAGCTGATCGCCAGCGCGGAGGCAATGAAAAATGCCATTGAGGTGCTGGAGCCGCTCCTTCTTGTGGAGACCGGAGGGGAGGATATGCCCGTGGTGGTCATTGCCACCGTGGAGGGGGATATCCACGATATCGGCAAGAACCTGGTGGCGCTGATGTTGAAAAATTACGGCTTTCAGGTCATCGACCTGGGGAAGGACGTGCCCAAGGAGCGGATCGTTGCGGCCGCGCGGGAGAACCACGCGCAGATCATCGCCCTGTCGGCTTTGATGACCACTACGATGCAGCGGATGCGGGAAGTCATAGAGTATGCGAGAGCCGAGGGCGTGGATGCAAAGGTCATGATCGGAGGCGCGGTGATCACGCAGGAGTACGCGGACGAGATCGGCGCGGACGGATATTCCAGGGATGCGGCGGATGCGGTCCGCCTGGCCCAGAGACTGAAAAAAAGATGAGCTTGTCGAAAACGATAAAACGGAGAAAGGTTTGGTGATTTTCATGAACGGAGCAGATGCCATTATCAGATGTCTGGAGGAAGAGCAGGTAAAGGTCGTGTTCGGGTATCCGGGCGTTGCGATCTGTCCCTTTTACAACAGTATTTTGGAGTCCGATATCCGGACGATCCTGATCCGCACGGAGCAGAACGCGGCACATGCGGCCAGCGGCCTGGCGCGGATGACCGGAAGGCCCGGCGTGTGCGCGGTGACCTCCGGCCCGGGCGCCACCAATGTGATCACCGGCATTGCGACTGCCTTTGCGGACAGTATACCGCTGATTGTCATTACCGGACAGGTGAACAGCGAGCTGATCGGGAGCGACGTCTTTCAGGAGGCCGATATCACCGGCGCCGTGGAATCCTTTGTCAAGTACAGCTATCTGATCAAGGATGCAAACGATATTCCCAGGGTGTTCAAGGAGGCGTTTCACATTGCGAACACCGGAAGAAAGGGGCCGGTTTTGATCGACGTCCCCATCGACATTCAGAATGCCTCCGTCAGCCGGTTCAAATATCCGGAGGAGGTAAACCTGCGCACCTACAAGCCCACTGTCAAGGGACACGCGGTACAGATCAAAAAGGTGCTGGGGGAGTTAAAGAAGGCGAAGAGACCTATTATCTGCGCCGGAGGCGGCGTGCTTTTGAGCGAGGCGGAGGGAGAGCTTCGCGCCTTTTCGGAGAAATATCACATTCCCGTGGTGTCCACCATGATGGGGATCGGAGTGATGCCCACCAGGCATCCCATGTACTTCGGGATGGTGGGAAACAACGGAAAGCCCTATGCCAACCGGGCCATGAACGAATCGGATCTGCTCATTATGGTGGGAGCGAGAGTGGCTGACCGCGCGGTCAGCCAGCCGGATCTGATCACCCAGGGGAAGGTGCTGGTGCACATCGACGTGGATCCCGCGGAGATCGGTAAAAATGCCGGCCCCACCATTCCGCTGGTGGGGGACGCCAGACATATCTTTCGGGATTTTGCCAAGGAGGAGTTTGAGTGCGATTACGAGGAGTGGGTCAGGACCCTCGAGCGATACCGCGAGGAGATGAGGCCCAGGAGAAGCCCCAGACCCGACTATGTGGATCCGGCCGCATTCATCACCATGCTCTCCGAAAAGATGGAGGAGGACGCTGTCTATGTGGCGGACGTGGGACAGAATCAGATCTGGTCCTGCGGTTATACGGTGGTGAAGAAGGGAAAGTTTCTCACCTCCGGCGGCATGGGGACCATGGGATATTCCATCCCCGCGGCGATGGGAGCCAAGGTGGCGTGTCCCGACAGGCAGGTGGTGGCGGTCTGCGGCGACGGTTCCTTCCAGATGTCCATGATGGAGCTCGCCACCTACAGACAGCACGGTATTCAGGCCAAGATCATCGTTTTCAAGAACAACTACCTGGGAATGGTGAGAGAATACCAGCACTACACCTACAAGGACCATTACTCTGTGGTGGATCTGTCCGGAAGCCCCGACCTGGAAAAGCTTGCGGAGGCATACGATTTTTCCTTCCTGCGCCTCGCCGATATGGAGCACGCGGAAGAGAGTATCGATACGTTTTTAAAGAGTGAGAGGTCCGTGCTGATGGAGTGCGTGATCGACCCCATGGATCTGGTAAAATAAGGAGATGAGCATGATGAAAAACAAGAGAATCTATTCCGTCCTTGTGGAGAACCGCTCCGGTGTGCTTTGTAAAGTGGCGGGGCTCTTTTCCCGAAGAAGCTTTAACATTGACAGTCTTGCGGTGGGAGAGACAGACGACAATGTGGTCTCCTGTATGACCATCGTCTCCAGCGGGGACGAGCGCACTCTGGAGCAGATCGAAAAGCAGCTGAACAAGAAGCTCGACGTCATCAAGGTAAAGACCTTTGAGGAGCGGCAGTGCATTACCCGAGAGCTGATGCTGATGAAGGTAAAGTACAATAAGAATAACCGTCGGGAGATCATGGAGATCTGTGAGGTGATGAACGCCCAGATCGTGGATATGTCCATTCACTATATGATGATCCAGATCTGCGACACGCCGGAGCGGATCCGCCTGCTTTTGAATATGTTCCAGTCCATCAGTATTGTGGAGGTGGCCCGAACCGGAACGCTTGCGCTGTCCAAGTGCCTGGAAAACGACGAGTGTTAGGGCCCTTCCGGAACCACACATTTCGGACAGGACATAAGACAGGGCAGGATGCAGGACAAGGTACGGTGCAGGACAGGGCGCGGGAACGGACCGGCATATGGCGTAAAAACGGATCGACATATCGCGCAAAAACGGGCCGGCGAAGGTTGACAAGCGGGAAGGAAGTTGTTATATTAGATAGAAGCAGAGTCTATGAAGACGGCAGGAAGGGTATGATCAAAAATGCGTAAGAAAGTATTTCAACTTTTGGTGGACAACACCTCTGGAGTGCTGAGCCGTATCTGCGGGCTGTTTTCCAGAAGGGGATACAATATAGAGAGCATCACCGCCGGCGTTACCGCAGACCCGCGCTTCACCCGCATCACCATCGTGACCAGCGGGGACGACGAGGTGCTGGAGCAGATTGAGAAGCAGGTGGGAAAGCTTGTGGACGTGCGGGATATCAAGGAGTTAAAGCCCGAGGAGAGCGTATACCGCGAGCTGGTGATGATCAAGGTGAGGGCCGCGGCCCAGGAGCGGCAGAGCATCATTGCCGTGGCGGATATCTTCCGCGCCAAGATCATCGACGTGGCGGGAGACAGCCTGATGATCGAGCTCACCGGCAACCAGAACAAGATCGACGCGTTTATCAATCTTCTGGAGGGGCATGAGATCCTGGAGCTGGCGCGCACAGGGATCGCAGGTCTGGGACGGGGGACGGAGAATGTCACCTACCTTCCTTAACAGGTTAGCTCTAGGGTCAAACCTATCAGTTATAAAAAGTTGAACAAGTAAACGGAGGAGAATGAAAATGGCAAAGATTTTTTATCAGGAGGACTGCAACCTCTCACTTTTGGAGGGCAAGACCATCGCGATCATCGGCTACGGCAGCCAGGGGCACGCTCACGCGCTGAACCTGAAGGATTCCGGCTGCCACGTGATCATCGGACTGTACGAGGGCTCCAAGTCCTGGGATAAGGCCGTAAAGCAGGGCTTTGAGGTATACACGGCGGCGGAGGCTGCCAAGAAGGCCGACATCATCATGATCCTGATCAACGATGAGAAGCAGGCAGATCTGTATAAGAAAGACATCGAGCCGAACTTAGAGTCCGGCAATATGCTTATGTTTGCCCATGGATTTAACATTCATTTCGGCTGTATCGTTCCCCCTGCGGATGTGGACGTGACCATGATCGCACCCAAGGGTCCCGGACATACCGTTCGCAGCGAGTATCAGGCCGGCAAGGGTGTGCCTTGTCTGATCGCTGTGGAGCAGGATGCCACCGGCAAGGCGCAGGATCTGGCGCTGGCATATGCCCTTGGAATCGGCGGAGCCAGAGCCGGCGTGCTGGAGACCACCTTCCGCACCGAGACGGAGACCGACCTCTTCGGCGAGCAGGCAGTGCTCTGCGGCGGCGTGTGCGCCCTGATGCAGGCAGGATTTGAGACGCTGGTGGAAGCCGGATACGATGAGAGAAACGCTTATTTTGAATGTATCCATGAGATGAAGCTGATCGTGGATCTGATCTATCAGAGCGGCTTTGCGGGAATGAGATATTCCATCTCCAACACCGCGGAGTACGGCGATTACATCACCGGCCCCAAGATCATCACCGAGGACACCAAGAAGGCTATGAAGAAGATCTTAAGCGACATTCAGGACGGCACCTTTGCGAAGGAGTTTTTGCTGGATATGTCTCCCGCCGGAAGACAGGTTCACTTTAAGGCTATGAGAAAGCTTGCTTCCGAGCATCCCTCCGAGAAGGTGGGCGAGGAGATCCGAAAGCTCTATAGCTGGAATAATGAGGAAGATAAGCTGATCAACAACTAAAAAACGGGATCGGCTGACATTTGGGTATCAGGGAAGGGGATGCGCATGAGGGCATCCCCTTGTGTTTTGTTGCGACAGGGCCAGGCGGCCGCTGTGTCAGAGGAGGTGTTATGTGATGGCAACGTTTCGGGACAAGATGCGTTCGCCCAGGGGAGTGGAGCCGGAATACTGGTTTACAGAGGTCTATCGGAGACACCAGGGGCATCCCATGCTCACTCTGGTAAATCTGTACAGGGGAAATTACCACAAGTTTGTTCTCGCAGTGATTTTTTTCTTTATCAAGCACGCCTGCGTGTGGGTGCTGCCGATTGTCACCGCCAATATCATCAATGACATCACCGCCGGCAGCGCGGATACCGTCCGAAACCTTTTGTTCTATACGGCGCTGATGGTGGCGCTGATCGCGATCAACGTGCCGATGAACTATCTGTATACGGACTACAAGAGCCAGGCCACGCGTTATGCGGAGACCGGACTCAGAAAGGCGCTGATCCGAAAGCTTCAGGAGCTGTCCATCGCCTACCATGTGGAGACCCGTTCCGGAAGGCTGCAGTCCAAGATCATGCGCGATGTGGAGGCCGTGGAGGGGCTTTCCACCCAGCTTTTTTTGAGCATCCTGAATATTGCCCTGAATATCGGTGTGGCCCTGGCTGTCACCGTCACCAAGAGCCTGGTGGTGTTTTTGTTCTTTCTGGTGACAACGCCCATAGCGGCAATCACCATGGTATCTTTCCGCAGCGTGATGAAGAAGCGCAACGCGGAATTTCGTAAGGAGATGGAGGAGACCTCCGCGCGGGTGATGGAGATGGTCGAGCTGATCCCCGTGACGAGGGCTCACGCGCTGGAGGAAGAGGAGGTCCAAAAGATGAGCGGACAGCTCTTTACCGTGGCGGAGAAGGGATATAAGCTGGATCTGATCCAGGCGCTCTTCGGGTCCGTGGGCTGGGCGATCTTCCAGATCTTCCAGGTGATCTGTCTGGCGTTCACCGGTTATCTCGCCTTTCGGGGAAACATCCTTGCGGGGGATATCACCCTGTATCAGAGTTACTTTGCCACGATTGTCAACCAGGTGTCCGCTATTATCACGCTGGTGCCCACCATCGCCAAGGGGATCGAGTCGGTGAACTCCATCGGCGAGGTGCTTTTGTCGGAGGATGTGGAGCAAAACGACGGGAAGCGGATCGTGGATCATGTGGAGGGGAGCTTTTCCTTCCGGAATGTGCAGTTTCACTATCACGACAATGAAAAGAACGTCCTAAACGGCCTAAACCTGGAGGTGAAAAAGGGGGAGACGATCGC
This sequence comes from uncultured Acetatifactor sp., assembly GCA_947631615.1. GTDB lineage: Bacteria > Bacillota > Clostridia > Lachnospirales > Lachnospiraceae > Acetatifactor. The sequence continues at coordinate 81,047 of CANRLX010000003.1, read as the reverse complement.
TCTGGTGGGAGAGTCCGGGGCGGGAAAGTCCACGATCATCAATATGGTCATCGGCTTTTACCTCGCGGAGGGCGGCGCCCTTCTGATGGATGGCCAGGATATGCGTGAGATCGATCTTCGGAGCTACCGGAAATATCTGGCGGTGGTGCCGCAGACCTCCATTCTCTTTTCCGGAACCATACGGGAAAACATCGTGTACGGCAGCGAGGGCGTGACGAAAGAGCGGCTGGACGAGGTGATCCGCGCCGCGAACCTGAAGGAGCTGATCGACTCGCTTCCCAACGGGCTGGATACCAGCGTGGGAGAGCACGGCGGAAAGCTCTCCGGCGGACAGAGACAGAGGATCTCCATCGCGAGAGCCCTGATCCGCGATCCCAAGGTCATCGTGCTGGACGAGGCGACCTCCGCTCTGGACAGCATTTCGGAGAAGCTGATCCAGGAGGCGGTGGGGAATCTGACCAGGGACCGGACGACCTTTATTGTGGCCCACAGGCTCTCCACCATACGGGACGCCGATAAAATCGCGGTGATCGCCCAGGGGCAGTGCGTAGAGTACGGGACCTACGACGAGCTGATGGAGAGGCAGGGCGCGTTTTACCGCCTGAAGAAACTGCAGAGCTGAAACCAAAAACATTTCTGAAGAGGGAAAAAGATGCAAAAGAGGGATGATGAATGGAAGAAAACGCTGTTTGACAGGCTGTATCGGGCGTGTCTCATCTTCGGCGCTGTTTTGATGGGCGGTATTTTGGTTTTTCTGATGTTTCGGGAGAGAAATCCCCTGAGGCTTCTCAACAACCGATGGCTCTTTCTGATCGTCATAGGCGTTATGTCGCTGATCGGCCTTTTCTATATAGTTGTCTGTGATCGGGAGAAAAAGAGGGCCGTCAGGCATCCCGTCCTGTGGCTGGCGGGAGTGTACGCGCTCCTGTACTGCCTGCAGGCGGTGTTGGTGGCGCACGCTTATTTTTATGTGGGCTGGGACGCCAGCTATATGGGCTGGGCGGCGGAAAGCGTCGTGATGGGAGGCTCGATGGCGGAATGTTCCGCGGAGGTGATCTATTCTCTGTACCCCAACAATCTGCTGCCGTTTTACATGCTGTATCTGATCGAGAAGCTGGGACTTTTGTTCTTTCAAAATGGGAAGGATCTTTATATCCTTTGTGTGTATGCCTCCTGTCTCGGCGTAAACCTCTCTTGCTTTCTGGGACATCTGGTCGTCCGCAGACTGCTGCGCAGCAGATTTCTGCAGGCGCTCTATCTGTTGCTTGGAGGGATCTTCTTTTTGACCTCCCCCTGGAGCATGGTGCCCTATACGGATTCCTTCGGCATGTTTTTCGTCATGCTGGGGGTGTGGGGCCTTTTCTGCTGTGAAAACCGATATCTGAAATGGGGGATCGTATCCTTCGCCGGAGTGATCGGCTATCATGTCAAGCCCACCGTTATCTTTGTTCTGTTTGCGGCGGTGTTGATCTATGGGATCCGCGGGCTGTTCGATCTGCGCAGGCGATGGAGGGAGCTTATAGTCCTGGCGGCGGGAACCGTGGCGTTTTGGCTGATAGGGCTTTGCATCCCTCTTTGGATCCAGCATACCTTTCACGCGCATTTGGTGCCGGAGGCCCGTTTTACCGTCCACCATTATCTGATGATGGGCTTAAACGAGGAGAATACCGGAACCTACAACGATGAGGACTATTGGTTTACGCGTATGCAGCCGAATGTGGAGACGCGGAAGCAGGCTGACATGGAGGTCTTTTGGGAGCGGCTGGACAAGCTGGTTCGGGAGCGCCGGCTGGGATGGCTGTTGTCCGAGAAGGCGGGCATCAATTTCGACAGCGGCAGTATGTGGTGGGAGAGAGACGGCGCCCTCTTTAAGGGAGGGGTGGAACACCACAACGCGCTCGCAGAGCTGTACGGTCAGGTCGTCGATCTCGATGGGAAATATCTGCCCTTTTATCTGACGCTGCAGCAGGGGATCTGGCTGGCCTGTCTGCTCGGCATTTTGTTTGCGGTCCTTGACGGCAGGGCAGGCAGGGCGGAGAAAGCCTGTATGATGACCATGCTGTGCGGCCTGGCGGTCTTTGTCATGCTCTTTGAGGCGAGAGCCAGGTATCTGTACCTCTATTCGCCCGTCTTTCTCCTGTTGGCGCTGTGCGGCTATGAGGCGGTGTTTTCGAGAGCGGCAGGGGGAATCCATAGAATCTTTAGAAAATCTTTGGTTTTTTATGATGCCTTTGTTTAAATTTGACGCCTATGCTTATCTTACGAAGACAGGAGAGACGACAGAATGGACGAACGTTATCACATTTTGGTAGTGGAGGATGACAAGGAGATTCGGGAAGGGATAGAGATCTATCTGAGAAACCAGGGCTACGAGGTGTTTCCTGCGGCAAACGGCAAAGAGGGGCTGGACGTGATCGCCAGAGAGGAGATCCATCTGGCCATCGTTGACATCATGATGCCGGTGATGGACGGCGTCACCATGCTGATGAAGCTCAGGGCACAGTCCCACGAATTTCCGGTGATCATGCTCTCGGCCAAGTCGGAAGAGGTAGATAAGATCATGGGGCTGAACATGGGGGCGGACGACTATGTGACGAAGCCCTTCACGCCGCTTGAGCTTTTGGCGCGGGTCAACTCTCATCTGCGCCGCTATTCCAAATATCTCTCCGCCGTGGAGAAGGATACGCCCGGGGATCACATTTATCAGATCGGCGGCCTGGAGCTGAACGAGGACACCGTGGAGGTGTCGGTGGACGGGGAATTGGTGAAGCTGACGCCGATGGAGTTTAAGATCGTTCAGCTTCTCATCAAAAATCCCGGCAGAGTCTTCTCCGCCGATGAAATTTATGAGAGGGTCTGGAACGAGAGGGCGGTAAACACGGACACGGTTATGGTACATGTGCGGAATATTCGGGAAAAGATCGAGCTTGATCCCAGGAAGCCAAAGTACCTGAAGGTGGTATGGGGCGTGGGCTACAAGATCGACAGGCGGCCGGAGTAAGGCGGGCTGCCAGAGGAAATCGGGCGGCCAGGGAAATCGGGCACCCAAGACAGGACGGTGCAGCGCGGCCCAAAGTATAAACCGTGTGAATCAAGGAGTGAAAGGCGGGGCAGGAGGATGTGGTTTCAAAAAGGCGAAGAGAGAGTGGAGGCGAAAAAGGCCGGTCAGAGGCGCTTTTTGGGCCTGAGAAAAAACGGGTTCTGCATAGGGATCGTCGTCTGCCTCGTCCTCTCGGTTCTTTTTTCCGGAATCTTCCGGTTTCTTTCCGCCAGTCTGCGGCAGTCCGGAGCAAATTTTACGGCGCATCAGAATGAGATATACTGGCTCTACATGAATAACTATCTTCTCTATCGGGATCTGTACAATCTGGAGACCGGAGAAAATCTCGCCTATGAGGATCTCTATCTGGAGGGGCTCTCCGCGAAGATACAGGAGTTTAATAACCTCGGCGCGACGGAAAACGAGGAGGCGCCGGAATATAAAAAAATGTGCGCCGTCTGGGAGCTGACGGACAGATTCTTTGAGATCCTGGAGGCGGGCTACCCTTTTCTGAATCAGTATTTTGACTATATGATCGTTGACACAGAGACGGGAGAATACCTTACCAACACGGCCTCCTCCGCAAACCCGGGGATTTCCACCACGGGGAGCGCCCTGTACCTGAGCTTTTCCTATGATGAGAACGGAAAGGTACAGCTTCTCGAGCCCATCGTCGGAAGCAGCCGTTTCCTGTCGGCGGAAACCCTGCGAAAAACCGCGGGGGAAATCGCAAGAGGCGGAAGGCTCTCCGATCTGATCGCCAGATACATCGGCATTTCCGCGGAAAATTACGTGAGCCTGGAGGCTCCCAGAAACTGCCGGATCATTTATCGGCTCGGCAGCCAGGTATTGGAAGAGATGAAGGAGGATACCTCTCTTGCCTCCGTGGTGTACGGGGAGGACAATTTTTTGTTCGGCCCCTTTGCGTTTCAGGAGCTGAGCGCCGATGAGGTTTACCTGGTGGCCGACAGGGGAGGATATCAGACGCTGAGTGTTTTTTTGCTCGCCGCTTTGTTCCTCGCTCTCTTTCTGCCCGGAATCGATCCCGGGGGATCCCGGCATATCCGCAGGTTCTGTCGGCCGCCCTTAGAGCTTCTGTTGGTTCTGGTCTTGTTTCTGCTCCCCTGGGAAGACGGCATACTGCGGCTGGAATATACGGTAAGCGGCCATCTGCTGGCAGAGGGGCTTGCCTCCGCTCTGCCTGACGCGGCGGGTCAACTTCTGACGGTGAACCCGGGCGCAGAGCGCGTATGTGAGTTTTTGATCCACTATTTCCTGCTGTGCCTTTATTTTATGATCGCCTGGTATATGGGGATCTGTCTGCGCGCCGTCCGGCGCCAGGGGCTTAAGGGGTATCTCAGGGAGAAAAGCCTTGCGGTTCGGTTGTGTGTCTGGCTCTGTGAAAAGTGTCGGGGAGTGTATGCGGCGGCAAGCCGGATCGATCTGACTCTGGACGCCAGAAAGACGATTCTGAAGGTGGTGCTTTTCAACGCCCTGATCCTATTTGGCATCAGCTGTCTGTGGTTTGGCGGCATCGCGCTTGTGATCGTATATTCCGTCATCCTGTACCTGATCCTGAAAAAATATGTGAGCGACATCCAAAAGAAGTATGGAATTTTGCTCTCCGCCACCAATCAGATCGCGGAGGGAAACTTAAATGTGGCCATTCCGGAGGATCTCGGGGTATTTGAGCCCTTCAAGCCGCAGATCTATCGGATCGAGGAGGGATTTCGCAGGGCGGTGGAGGAGGAGACCAAGAGCCAGCGCATGAAATCGGAGCTGATCACCAACGTCTCGCATGACCTGAAGACGCCTCTGACCGCCATTATCACCTACGTGGATCTCCTCAAGCGGGAGGATTTGACAACGGAGCAGAGACAGGAGTACCTTGCGACCCTGGAGCGGAAATCCCTGCGCCTGAAGGTGTTGATCGAGGACCTCTTTGAGATCAGCAAGGCAAACTCCCAGACCATGCCGCTGCATCCTGTGGAGGTAGAGCTGGGAAGCCTGGTGAAGCAGGCCGCCTTTGAGCTGGAGGAAAGCTTTCAGGAGGCGGGGCTTGAGCTGCGCATGAGACTTCCCGAGGAGCGGATCGAGTGTCTGCTGGACAGCCAGCGGACCTATCGGATCTTTGAAAATCTCTTTGGCAATATCGCCAAGTACGCCTTGCACGGCACCAGAGTCTATGTGGAGTGCGAAAGCGAGGGGGACAGCGCGGTGGTGGTTCTGAAAAACATTGCCGCAAATGAGATTCTGGTCCGTCCCGAAGAGCTGGCGGAGCGGTTCGTGAGGGGCGACGCCGCGCGGGGCACGGAGGGAAACGGGCTGGGCCTGGCCATCGCCAAAAGCTTTGCCGAGATTCAGGGGGGAAGGCTCTCTGTGGAGGTGGACGGGGATCTGTTCAAGGTGACCGTCGTATTCCCGAGAAAGACCTGAAAAGAATTGTTTGAACATTTATCCCGTCTGTGTTATGATAATAATTACTGATGTATTAGAACTTTGGAGGAAACACACATGGGAATGACTATGACGCAGAAAATACTGGCCGCGGCCGCCGGCTTGGAGAAGGTGGAGGCCGGACAGCTGATCGAGGCGAAGCTCGATTTGGTGCTGGGCAACGATATCACCAGCCCCGTGGCAATCAAAGAGATGGATAAGATGAAGGTGGACGGCGTGTTTGACAAGGATAAGATCGCGCTGGTCCCCGACCATTTCGTGCCGAACAAGGATATCAAATCCGCGGAGCACTGTAAGTGTGTGAGGGAGTTTGCCCGCAGAAACGAGATTACCAATTATTTTGAGGTGGGCGAGATGGGGATCGAGCACGCCCTTCTGCCGGAGAGGGGTCTGACCGTCCCCGGGGACGTGATCATCGGCGCAGACTCCCACACCTGCACCTACGGAGCCCTGGGCGCGTTTTCCACCGGCGTCGGCAGCACGGATATGGCCGCTGGTATGGCCACCGGACAGGCGTGGTTTAAGGTGCCTTCCGCCATCCGGTTCCGCCTGGTCGGAAAGCCTGGGAAATGGGTCAGCGGCAAGGACGTGATCCTACATATCATCGGAAAGATCGGAGTGGACGGCGCGCTCTACAAGTCGATGGAATTTACCGGTGAGGGGATTCAGAACCTCTCTATGGACGACCGTTTCACCATCGCGAATATGGCGATTGAGGCGGGCGGGAAAAACGGCATTTTCCCTGTAGATGACATTGCTGTCGCTTATTTAAAGGAGCATACGACACGCCCTTATAAAATCTATGAGGCGGATCCTGACGCGGTGTACGATGAGGAGTATACCATCGACCTGAGCACGCTCCGCCCCACGGTGGCCTTTCCCCATCTGCCGGAGAACGCGCATACCATCGACGAGATCCAAAAGATGGACGACATCCGCATCGATCAGGTGGTGATCGGTTCCTGCACCAACGGAAGAATCGGCGACCTGCGCACGGCGGCGGAGGTTTTAAAGGGCAGGCATGTGGCGGAGGGGATGCGCTGCATTGTGATCCCCGCCACACAGAAGATCTATCTGCAGGCTATGGAGGAGGGGCTTTTAAAGACCTTTATCGAGGCCGGCGCAGTGGTCAGCACTCCTACCTGCGGCCCCTGTCTTGGCGGCTATATGGGTATTCTGGCAGAGGGAGAGAGATGTGTCTCCACCACCAACCGCAATTTTGTGGGGCGTATGGGACATGTCAGCTCCGAGATTTATCTGGCCAGCCCCGCCGTGGCGGCAGCCAGCGCAGTCACCGGCAAGATTTCCTGTCCCTGTGAGCTGTAGCGCAGGCAGGACCGGCAAAAAGGAAGGAGAATGACGATATGAACGCAAAAGGAACCGTTTTTAAATATGGAGACAATGTGGACACCGACGTGATCATCCCCGCGAGATACCTGAACTCTTCGGATCCCGTAGAGCTCGCCGCCCACTGTATGGAGGACATCGACGCCGACTTTGTGAAAAGAGTGAAGAAGGGCGACATTATCGTAGCCGACAAAAATTTCGGCTGCGGCTCCTCCCGTGAGCACGCGCCCATCGCCATCAAGGCGGCGGGGGTCAGCTGTGTGATCGCGGAGACCTTCGCCCGCATCTTTTACCGCAATGCCATCAACATCGGGCTCCCCATTATCGAGTGCCCTGAGGCGGCAAGGGGAATCGCGGACGGAGATGAGGTTGAGGTGGATTTTGACCTTGGCGTCATTCGGGATCTGACGAAGGGAACCAGCTTTCAGGGGCAGGCGTTCCCGCCCTTTATGCAGAAGATCATTGCCGCGGAGGGGCTGGTAAACTACATCAACAGTAAATGACGATCGAAGAAGATTTCCAGGAAGGGCTCGCAGGCATCTGTGGGCTTTTCTGAATGTGTGGGAAAATGCCTTTAGAGATAGTGAGAATGACCTGAGTTAGAATGTCCTGGAACGGAGGAAGATATGAGCGAGTCGAAAGCGAACAAATATGAGATGGATATGTGTAACGGACCGCTTCTGGGGAAAATACTGGTGTTTTATTTTCCGCTGATGCTGTCCGGTGTGCTGCAGCTTCTTTTTAACGCCGCGGACATCGTGGTGGTGGGACGGTTCGTGGGAAGCTCCGCCCTGGCGGCGGTGGGCTCCACGAGCTCTCTGATCAACCTGCTGGTGAACCTTTTTATCGGCCTGTCTGTGGGAGCCAACGTGCTGGTGGCCCGTTTCTTCGGCGCCGGACAAAAAAAGGAGCTCTCGGAGATGGTCCACACGGCGGTCCTGACCTCCATCGTCAGCGGGTGTGCGCTGGTGGTGGTCGGCATCGGCATCGCGGGGCCTGCGCTTCGGCTGATGGACACGCCGGAGGACGTGATCAGCCAGTCCGTTCTCTATATGCGCATCTACTTTGCGGGGATGCCCTTTATGATGGCGTACAATTTCGGAAGCGCCATCCTGAGAGCCATCGGAGATACCAGAAGGCCGCTTTTTTTCCTGCTGGCGGCAGGGATCATCAATGTGATTTTGAATCTGTTTTTTGTGCTTGTGCTCTCCATGGGTGTGGCGGGCGTGGCGACCGCAACGGTGATCTCCCAGGCGGTCTCCGCCGGACTGGTGCTGTTGTGCCTGATGCGCTCGGAGGGCGATTACCGTCTGGAGCTTGGCAGGCTGAAAATCGCGCCGGACAAGCTTTTGAAGATGATCCAGATCGGCGTTCCCGCCGGACTCCAGGGCGCGCTGTTTTCCATCTCCAACGTGCTGATCCAGTCCTCCGTCAATTCCTTCGGCTCCATCGCTATGGCGGGGAACACGGCGGCCTCCAACATCGAGGGCTTTGTCTACACGGCAATGAACTCCTTCCACCAGGCGGCCATCAGTTTTACGGGGCAGAACTACGGCGCGATGAAATACAAAAGGATCGGAAAGATCGCTCTGATCTGTGAGATTTCCGTCTGTATCGTGGGTCTGCTGATGGGCAACGCCGCCTACCTCTTTTCCGGCACCCTTCTGCGGCTTTACGCGACGGATCCGGAGGTATTTGTCTACGGGACGCTGCGCATGGGGATCATCTGTACCACCTACTGCCTGTGCGGAATGATGGATGTGATGGTGGGCGTGCTGAGAGGGATGGGATATTCCGTCATGCCTATGATCGTGTCGCTTTTGGGCTCCTGTGCGTTTCGCATCGTGTGGATATACACCGTGTTCCGGTACTTCCATTCGCTGAAGAGCCTGTATTATTCCTACCCTATCAGCTGGGGCCTGACCTTTGCCGTGCATCTTTTATGCTTTGCGTTTATCTACGCGAAGCTGTTGAAGAAGCAGAGACAGGGAGGTGCCCTATGATCGCTTTTGTAAACGGGATCGTCGACGATATCGCCATCGACAACGCGGTGATAGACGTCGGGGGCGTGGGCTACAATGTAAAGATACCGGCCTCCGTCGCGGGACGGCTGCCGGCCATCGGGGAACGCGTAAAGCTCTACACCTACACCTGTGTCCGCGAGGACGCCTTCTGGCTGTACGGCTTTCTCAGCAGGGCGGATCTGGAGATCTTTAAACGGCTGATCACCGTAAACGGCATCGGCCCCAAGGGGGCTCTGGCGCTTTTGTCGACCATGGATGCGGACGCTCTGCGCTTTGCCATACTCTCGGGAGATACCAAGGCGATCTCCCAGGCGCCGGGCATCGGAAAGCGCACGGCGGAGCGCCTGATCCTGGATCTGAAGGACAAGCTGTCCTACAGCGACGACATGATAAGCCGCGAGATCGCGGGAGAGTCCTCCGGAAATGCCTTCGCAGCGGACACGCCCCAGAAAAAGGAGGCGGTGGCAGCGCTGGTCTCCCTGGGATACGGGCAGACGGAGAGCCTGCAGGCGGTCAACGCCGTTGAGGATATCGAAAACATGGATTCCGGCGCCATCTTAAAGGCGGCGCTTAAGAAGATGTTTTAAGGAGGAACGGTATGCCCCCCAGAACCATAGAGACCAATATCACGGAAGAGGACGAAAAGATCGAGGGCTCCCTGCGCCCCCAGAAATTAGTTGACTATATTGGTCAATCCAAGATCAAGGAAAATCTTAAAATCTACATCGAGGCGGCCAGGCAGCGGGGCGACGCGCTGGACCACGTGCTTTTTTACGGGCCTCCGGGGCTTGGCAAGACGACCCTTGCCGGCATTATCGCCAACGAGATGGGCGTGCATTTGAAGGTTACCAGCGGCCCCGCCATAGAAAAACCCGGCGAGATGGCCGCCATCCTGAACAATCTGGAGGAAGGGGACCTTCTCTTTGTGGACGAGATACACCGCCTGAACCGTCAGGTGGAGGAGGTTCTGTACCCCGCCATGGAGGACTATTGCATCGATATCCTGATCGGAAAGGGGAGCTCCGCCCGTTCTGTGCGCCTGGATCTGCCCCGATTTACGCTGGTGGGGGCAACCACAAGGGCCGGGCTTTTGACAGCGCCCTTGCGCGACCGGTTCGGCATGATCCATCATCTGGAGTTTTACACGGTGGAGGAGCTGCAGCAGATCATTCTGCACTCCGCCAGAATCCTTAAGGTGGAGATCGAGCCGGAGGGCGCGAAGGAGATGGCGCGGAGGAGCCGTGGGACGCCAAGGCTGGCAAACCGTATTCTGAAGCGCGTAAGGGATTTTGCCCAGGTGAAGTATGACGGCATTATCACGGAGGAGGTGGCCCGCACGGCGCTGGATCTGATGGATGTGGACCGCATGGGGCTGGATCATATCGACCGGAATCTGCTTCTCACCATGATTGACAAATTTGACGGTGGGCCTGTCGGGCTCGACACGCTTGCGGCGGCCATCGGGGAGGATGCCGGAACCATTGAGGATGTCTATGAGCCGTATCTGCTCAAGAACGGATTTATCAACCGCACTCCAAGGGGGCGGACGGTGACGGACTTTGCCTATCGGCATCTGGGGATCCGAAATCTTCAAAAAGACACGTAAGAGGGACGGGCGGGCAATCTCGCGATAAAGTACTTGCCCCCGACAGCAATCTGATATATAATAAATCTGGTAGTATCCTTAGGAAACAATAATAGATATTGTGTTTTAGGTAAACGAGGTGCGAGTTATGTCGTCGAAAACGGACACAGAGGTGATCATCGGCGGGAAGGTGTTCACCTTAAGCGGCTATGAGAGCGAGGAGTACCTGCAGAAGGTGGCCTCCTACATCAACAACAAGGCAAATGAATACAACCAGGTCGAGAGCTTCAAGCGTCAGCCCATGGATACCCAGAATGTGCTGATGCAGCTCAATATCGCGGACGATTATTTTAAGGCGAAAAAGCAGATCTCCCTGTTGGAGGAGGAGCTCCAGGCGAAGGAGAAGGAGCTCTACGACTTAAAGCATGAGCTGATCTCCGCGCAGATCAAGCTTGAGACCTCTGAGAAGGAGGCCGAGGATCTGAAGCGGGAATCCAGCGATAACGCCAAAAAGATAGTGCGCTTAGAGGCAGAGTTAAAGGGAAAATAAGAGCAGGCTGTCCTACCGGGACAGCTTTTTTCAAATGACAGGATTCGGAGAGTGCTATGGGACGAGGTTCTTCCGTGGAGCTTTTGGCTCCTGCCGGAAACAAAGAGGGCTTGTACGGCGCCATCCATGCGGGCGCAGACGCCGTCTATCTGGGCGGCGACCGCTTTGGGGCCCGCGCCTACGCCGACAATTTTACAACCGAAGAGCTGGTGGAGGGAATCCGCTATGCCCATCTGTGGGGCAGGAAGATCTATCTGACCGTCAACACGCTGATGAAGGAGAAAGAGCTCTCCGCGCTTTCGGAATATCTGTCCCCCTTTTACGAGGCGGGACTGGACGGCGTCATCGTGCAGGATATCGGAGCGCTGGTCTATATTCGGGAGCATTTTCCGGAGCTTGCGCTCCATGCCAGCACGCAGATGACGCTGACGGGAGAGCATGGGGCGGCGCTTTTAAAGGAGATGGGGGTCTGCCGTATCGTGCCCGCCAGAGAGCTGAGTCTGCAGGAGATCGTGCGGATCAAGGAGCGGACGGGCGTCGCCATAGAAACCTTTGTCCACGGTGCCATGTGCTATTGCTATTCCGGACAATGCCTGTTCAGCAGCATCCTGGGAGGAAGAAGCGGCAATCGCGGCAGATGCGCCCAGCCCTGCAGACTTCCCTACAGGGTCAGCGCCGAGCGGAAGGGAAAGCGTATGATCTCGGAGGAGGGTTATCCCTTGAGCCTGAAGGATCTGTGTACGATCGAGATGCTTCCGGAACTGATCGAAGGGGGGATCGACTCCTTCAAGATCGAGGGGCGCATGAAAAAACCGGAGTACGCCGCCGGCGTCACCGCCGTTTACCGAAAGTACATCGACCGCTATTATGCGGGTCTTAAGCAGGGGATCGACTGGAGGAAGAAAAAATTTGAGATAGAAAAAGGCGATCTGGAGAGGCTGTCCTGTCTGTACATCCGAAGCGAAAGGCAGGAGGGCTATTATCACCGGCACAACGGCCGCGATATGGTGACCTTACAGAATCCCGCTTACCGCAGCGGGGACGAAGCGCAGCTTTTGGAGATCCGCAGAGAGTATCTGGAGAAAAGCTCCCGCATGGGTGTGCGGGTGAAGGCGGATTTCCGGACGGGAGAGAGGGCCCGCGTGACATTGTCACTGGGAGAGATCGCCGTCTCTGCGGAGGGCGAGCGGGTGCAGCACGCTGACAAAAAGCCCGTCACTTCGGAGAATATTGAAAACCAGTTAAAAAAGATGGGCGACAGCGTCTTTTCGCCGGAGCGGATGGAGATCCTGGCAGACGGCGAGGGATTTTATTCGCTCGGCGCCATCAACGAGCTGCGAAGAAGAGCGGTTCGCGGGCTGGAGGACGCTCTGATCCGTCAAAACGGCCTTTCTCCCCACAGGGAAAAGGCGGCCTTACGGACGGAGGAAAACGCCGTGGAAGGCGGCCGTTTCCGCATGGACGGGGGGAGCCCTTGCAAGACAAGCCGCCTGCATCTGTCCCTTCGCACCCAAAAGCAGCTGGAGGCCGTCGGTCGGCTTTCAAGCGGGCACAGCGTCTTTGACCGCATTTATGTGGAGGGGGATCTGTTTGACATCCAGGGCGCGGCATCCGCAAGCGGCTGCGATGGGGAGGGATCCGGCGGCAGGGAGAAGCGGTTGGATCTTTGCAGGCGGCTGTCAAAACAGAGCGAAATCGTTCTCTCCCTGCCTTATATTTTCCGCCAAAGGGACGAGGGGTACGCAGAGAACCTGGCCCGTCTGTTACAGGAATATCCGGATGTGTTTTCGGGTGTTCTGGCGCGTTCCCTGGACGGCCTGGGCTTTGCCAGGGATCTTGGGAGGCGGCAGGGGGACTTTGCCGGAAAGATCTACGGGGATGCGGGCCTCTATGTCTGGAACCGCGAGACCCTGTATGCTTTGGGGGGTCTTCTGTCCGGATTCTGCCTTCCCTATGAGTTAAACGGCAGAGAGCAGCTTGCGCTGGCAGAAGGCAGCCCGATTCCCTGTGAGAAAATTATTTTCGGCCGTATTCCCATGATGATTACGGCAAACTGCGTGGTCAACACGACAGACGGCTGCGAAAAGGGGAAGGGGCAGTGTGGCGCATCCAGGGTGTCCCTGATCGACCGCTATCAAAAACAGTTTCCGGTGGAGCGAAATTGTCTTCACTGCTACAATATCATTTACAACAGTGTTCCGCTTTCCCTGCACGGCGAGCTTTCCAGGTGGAGGGGAAGGGCGGATTTTCGATTGGATCTGACCGTGGAGGACGCTTTGGAGACCGAGAACATCCTCCGCTGCTTTGCCGGACTGCAGGCATCGGGCTTTGAGGGGAAGGACTTAGGATCTGAGATCTTGTGGCCTTTTAATAAGGGCTCCTACACGACGGGACATGAGAGACGGGGCGTAGAATAATGGAGAGGATATAGAGGATGCAAGGATATTTTATTGAGCTATCTAAATATTTTATCACCCTTTTTATGGTGCTGTATACAGCCGCCTCCTTTTACGTGTTCCGATATCGGGAGGAGAGCGAGCGCCATCTCGTTTACCTGGTGCAGAACGGAATGATGTTTCTCGTCCAGGTGCTGTGCTTTCTGACGCTTGCGCTGGACAGCGGGGATATCCAGTTTTTGTTTTTCTTTGCGTTTGTAGAAATCTTTATGTTTGCCACGGTCATGATGGTGACTATGATCTATGAACGGGCAAACCGGCTGCTTTTAAACAATATGTGTATGCTTCTGGGAATCGGCTTTTGCATCCTGTCGCGAATGTCCTTTCAGAGGGCGATCCGTCAGTACATGATCGCTGTGGTCTCTCTGGCCGTCTCCCTGACGATCCCGTATCTGATTTCCCGCATCCGCTTTTTTAAGAAGCTCACCTGGGCTTACGCGGCTGTGGGCATCGCTCTGCTCAGCATTGTGCTCATCATGGGCGAGGTGACGCGCGGCTCGAAGATTTCCTTTACCCTGGGCGGGATCACCTTCCAGCCCTCCGAGTTTGTGAAGATCCTGTTTTTGTTTTTCCTTGCGGCAGCCCTCTGGGAGGACGTGTCTCTGGGGAGAGTGATGCTGACGACGGCGATCGCGGGGGTCCACGTCATCGTGCTGGTGGTGTCGAAGGATCTGGGGAGCGCGCTGATCTTCTTTATCTGCTATGTGCTGGTGGTATTCATCGCCACCAAAAATTATCTTTACCTACTGGCGGGGGCGGCCGGAGGCTGCACGGCGGCCGTGGCGGCGTATTTTTTGTTCGGTCATGTGCGGGACCGCGTGCTCGCGTGGAGGAATCCCTGGGGCGACGTCTATAAACAGGGGTATCAGATTGCAAATTCCCTTTTTGCCGTGAGCGGCGGAAGCTGGTTCGGCATGGGGCTTTTGAAGGGGGATCCCAAGGCGATCCCGCTGGTGGAGGCGGATTTTATCTTTTCGGCCATCTGCGAGGAACTGGGAGGGATCTTTGGGATCTGTGTGATCCTGATCTGCGTCAGCAGCTTCCTTATGATCATGGAGATTTCTGTCCGCATCCATGATCGATTTTATCAGATGATCGTCTACGGGATCGGCGTCATGTACCTGTTTCAGATTTTCCTGACCGTAGGGGGCGGCATCAAGTTTATCCCCATGACCGGCGTGACCCTTCCGTTCATCAGCTACGGGGGAAGCTCCTGCATGACGTCCATGATGATGTTCTTTATCATACAGGGCATCTTTATCCGTCTGCAGCAGGCGGAGGGCAGAGAGAGGCGGCCCGGCGGGAGAAAAGCGGTAAAAAAGGGAGCAAGTGAAGATAAACGGAGAGAAAATGGCTAAACTGGAGAGAAAGAACGACAAAAAAATTCATAGCGCCCCGCACTCCGAGAAGACGATAAAGGGGCTGGCGAAGGGCAGCCGCAGGGGGAACCGGCGGGAGATCCTTTTGACGGCGGGCCTGTTTGTGGCGCTGTTTGTGGCAATGATCGGATACCTGGGACATTTTGTGGCCACCAGCGAGCAGGAGATGCTCAACAACAGCGCAAACCCCAGACAGCAGATCCTCCTGTCCCGCAACTATCGGGGAAGCATCCTGTCCAGGGACGGGGAGGTGCTGGCGCGGACGACCCTGCAGGAGGGGAGTCAGAGCGAGCGGAGGGAATATCCTTTCGGCAATCTTTTTGCCCATGTGGTGGGGTATTCCACCAAGGGAAGGATGGGAGTGGAGGCTCTGGCAAACTATTATCTGATCAACACCAACACCTCCTTGAGCAACAAGGTGGCAAACGATATTGCCGGAGTCAAAAATCCCGGCGACAATGTGTACACCACACTGGACGTACAGCTGCAGCAGGTGGCCGACGAACAGCTCAGTATTTATCGAGGCGCCATCATCGTGACGGAGGTCTCCACCGGCAAGATCCTGGCGATGGTGTCGCATCCGGACTTTGATCCCAACCGGATCGAGGAGATCTGGGACAGCCTGGTCGAGGACGAAAACAGCTCGGTCCTTCTTAACCGCGCCACACAGGGACTTTACCCGCCGGGATCCACCTTTAAGATCATGACGGCGCTTGAGTATTACAGGGAGAATCCGGACACCTACCAGGAGTATTCCTTTCACTGCGACGGGCATTACAGCGTGGGGGAGAGCAGGATCAACTGCTATCACGGCTCCAGCCACGGCTCAGTGAATTTCACCAGCTCCTTTGCCAAATCCTGCAACTCCTCCTTTGCCAACATCGGTATGGGGCTCGACAGGGAGGCGTTTGCCCGCACGCTGGAGGATCTGCTGTTTAATCGGGAGCTGCCCCTGACCCTGAGCTATTCCAAGAGCTCGGTGAACGTGTCGGAGGATCTCTCTACGGACGGGATGATGCAGACCTCCATTGGACAGGGGCGCACACAGATCACGCCCGTGCATTTGAATATGATTACCTGCGCTATCGCAAACGACGGTATTTTGATGACGCCCTATGTGGTGGACCGCGTGGAGAATGACGAGGGGGACGTTATCAAGAGCTTTCGTCCGAACAGTTATGGCAGGCTGATGAGCGAGGAGGAGGCCGCCATGCTGACGGAGCTTATGACCGCCGTGGTGGAAAGCGGAACCGCAAGCAAGCTGGATGGACTGAGTTATACGGCGGCGGGCAAAACCGGCTCCGCGGAATACAACGACACGAAGGGGGACAGCCACGCGTGGTTTACGGGATTTGCGCCCGCGGAGAATCCGGAGGTGTGCGTGACGATCATCGTTGAGGGCGCGGGCTCCGGCGGAGATTACGCGGTTCCCATCGCCAAACGTCTCTTTGACGCATACTTCGCGGAAAAATAATCTGGTGGTTTGCTGGAGGAAAAGAATGATAGAAGCGGTGAGCTGTGGAGGCGTGGTGATCTTTCGCGGAAAGATCCTGCTCCTCTATAAGAACTACAAAAACAAATATGAGGGATGGGTTCTGCCCAAGGGGACCGTGGAGCCGGGAGAAGAGTATAAGGAAACGGCGCTCAGAGAGGTTTTTGAGGAGACGGGCGCGCGGGCTGTGATCATCAAATACATTGGAAAAAGCGAGTATTCCTTCAGTGTTCCGGAGGACACGGTGGAAAAGGAAGTGCACTGGTATCTGATGATGGCGGAGAGCTATTACAGCAGGCCCCAAAAGGAAGAGTTTTTTGTGGATTCCGGCTTCTATAAATACCACGAAGCCTATCATCTGCTGAAATTTACCAACGAGAAGCAGATCCTGGAGCAGGCGTACAATGAATATCTGGAGCTGAAAAAAAGGAACCTATGGGGAAACCGGAAGTATTATTGATACCTCCGGTTTCTTTGTTCGTTCTATTCTATACGTTCTTCACGATCTGCAGCTCCTTGTGCGCCAAAAGATCCAGGATCTCATTTTTGTCATTTTTCAGAATAGGGCGGGAGAATTTGTTTTGATTGATGATCAGAACCTCCCATATGGAGTTGTCGCTCAGCTGCACGGTTGTGCCGATCTGAGAGTCCGCAATGTGTCTCATCAGCGGAAGGAGCAGCTCCACATCATACTGTTCCATGCTTTTCTCAAAGATGCCAAGGATCTGTAGGGGAGTAAACGCCTCTCTGTAGGTCCTGGGGGACGCCATAGCCACGTAGGTGTCGATGATCGCGATATAGCGGGCAAAGACATCGATATTGTTTCCGGTCATATGATAGGGGTAACCGCTTCCGTCCAGACGCTCATGGTGCATGATCACCGCGTTTTTCACATGCTCGTCGATATCCAGGTAGCGCACCAGCGAATAGCCGATGGTGGGATGCGTCTTGATGGTGCGAAACTCCTCGTCCGTGAGCTTGCCCGGCTTCCAGAGGATGTCATAGGGGAGATTCCACTTGCCGATATCGTAATAAAAGCCGCACAGGATCAGGATTTTCTTGTCCTCCTCGCTCATGGAGAGCCAGTCCGCAAAGGTGCCCGCGAGAAGAGCGGAATTGAGACACTGGGCATAGGTCAGCTGATCCTCGCCAGGCATCATATTGTACAGGTAATCCAGCAGCTCAGAACCGGTAGAGATTTTCTCATAGACGTCATAATAGATCTGCAGAAGCACATCGTCCTGAATACGGGATTTTGTGCCGAGGAAGCTCAGCATAACGCCCTTGCATCGGTTCAGGCAGGAATTATACTGCGCTACAAACGCCTGAAATCTCTCGTTGAAGCGGACTCGCTCGATATGTGTGGTGTCGGACGCCTCCTTGACGGAAAAGCTCTGTATGTCAGAGCGGCTCAGACGGTCAATGATCATGGCGTCCAGCACGGTGCCCGCCGAATAGAGAAGCTGTCCCTGTGATACAACGTCCGCGCCCAGCGTCATGCCGGGTGTCAGTTCGGTCTTTGCGATTACTTTCAAAATGTTACCTCCCTTTGGTTCCTATATTTAAGTATAAAATATTGTAAAAATATGTCAACAAAAATTTTCTTTCAATTTGTAAACACACAGGATATGTGATATAATAGACCTTATTCTGGAGCAGAAAACGGCAAAATGAGGTTTGGGATATGGCGGACGGCTCGACCGGAAATCTTACATACCACCCGAGATTATATCTCGGGGAGGGCATTTCAGGGAAAAAACTGGATAAAATAAAAAAGAGGCTGGACAAGGGCTCCCTTTTGGCAAACGTTTTTCTGATCACCACTGCCGCCTGTCCGGAGGATCAACTGGATATCCTGGATGCCCGCCAGCTCGCCCAGCCGCACTACAGGGAGAGAAAGCTGTATGTGGTGGGGATCGCCTCCGACCGGGAGGAGGCGTTTTCGCTGGTGGAGCGGATCGCGGGGGAATGTCTGCGGGAGCGGGGAGACTGCGCCCTGAAGGAGTATTTGTTATGCTAGAGATGGTCTGGAACCTACTGTCCATACTGGGCATCGCGCTGCTGATCCTGCTCGGTCTGGCTCTGACTGTTCTGCTCCTGCTGCTTTTCTTTCCAATTACCTACCGCGTCAGGGGACAGAAGAGTGCGGCAGCCTGGTCCGTGCAGGTGAAGGCGGACTGGCTGTTTGGCTTAATCCGTGCGCGGTTCGCCTACCCGGATCCGGGGCGGCTCCTGGTGAAGGCGTTTCTTTTTACGGTGTTTGACTCCGGAGAGGAGAGCGGGGACAAAAAAAAGAAAAAAAACGCCAGGGAAAGCTCCGTCAGAGAAGGCTCTTCCAAAGAGCGCAGCGCGGGTGAGGACGACGCTGAAGGCACCGCCAAAGAGCGCAGCGCAGGTGAAAACAACGACGAAGATTCTGCCCGAGAGCATACCGTGAGCGAGGCCGTCTCCAAGGAAGGCACCACTAAGGAAGATTCCTCCCGAGAGCGCAGCGCGGATTCGGCCACAGGGGAGCCGGCCTCCCAAACATCTTCCCCGGGGGAGGGAGACGCCCCCGAAGAAGAAAACGGCAGGTTTTCCGCAAAATATGCTAAGATAAAGTACACAATTCATAAAATATATGATAAAATAAGACATATTTGGGAGGAATTTTCTTTTTACCGGGATCTCCTGACAGAGGAGAATACCAGAGAGCTGTTTGCACACGCCTGTTTTCGGGTGGGACGTATTCTGAAGGGGATTCGGCCCAGGACCCTCAAAGCCGATCTTCGCTTTGGCGCGGCGGCGCCGGACACCACCGGATATCTCTACGGCGCTTTCTGTATGCTTTCTCCAAAATTTGGGAAGGATATCCATGTCACGCCGGATTTTGAACAGGCGGTTTTTGAGGGTAACCTGTATGCCGCAGGGCATATTGCGATCATACAGCTATTGTTTCACGGCGCCGGTCTTTTGCTTGACAAAAAGTTTGGGCTCTTTCTGCGCAGGCTGAAAAAGCACGGGGCGCAAAATACGAACAGTAAGGGAATGGAGGCTTGAAATGGCAGATAAGGAAAATCAGATTCAGGGAGTGGTCGACTCTCTGCTCAGAGGAATGGACGCGGTGCTCTCCACCAAGACAGTGGTGGGAGAACCCACTCAAATCGGCGACACCATCATTTTACCCCTTGTGGATGTGTCCTTCGGCGTGGGAGCCGGAGCCGGCAGCAACCAGCAAAAGGGGGCGTCCAACGGTGCGGGAGGGCTCGGCGGCAAGATGACGCCCAGCGCTGTGCTGGTGATCCGGGACGGCTATACCAAACTGGTAAATATCAAGAATCAGGATACGGTCACCAAGGTCCTGGACATGATACCGGATCTTGTGGATAAGTTTACGAAACCAAAGGACAATGAGATGTCCGATGCGGAGGTAGTGGATATCGCTTTTCCCGAGGAGGAAAAGCCGGCCGAATGATGGTTCATCGGCTGCGGCTGCCTGCATATATATAGAGAGAGGAAACGAAAAACGGATCTGGTGCGATGCGTAAAATGATTGGTCTTGCGTTTTTTTTCATTGCGCTCGGGATGCTCTTGATGATCATTGTGCACAACAGGCTGATCGGCCTGATCATCACCTCTCTGTTATTGTTTGTGGGGTACAACTGCTTCTGCGACGGCTGGTGAGGGCTATCGCGTATGATTGATTGGGAAGAGATAATCCGCGCTGAGAGCGTGGAGGAGCTGAAGAGTGCTAAGCTTTGGCTTTTTCAGGAGAATATGCGCCTTGAGAACGAGCGCAGGCAGCTGGAGACGGAAAAGAAGGAGCTTTCCGACACGCGGGACAAGTTCCTGAAGGAGAAGGTCCAGTTCCGCGACGAGATGGAGGATCTCAACAGGCGCTCTGTGGTGGAGCGCAAGCGTCTGAAGGAGGAAAATCTTTTTTTTGACAAAAAGATGGCGATCCTGCAGGACGGCTTCCGTCACCTGGAGGAGGACCGTAAAACCCTGGAGCGGGAGAAGAAGAGCTTTGCGGAGGAAAAGAGGCTTCTTTTGGAGCAAAGAAGCGGTGCAGGCGGTGGGGATATCGGGCAGATCCTGTTTCGCAGTGTGAACAATTCTCTGGGGCTTCGCAAGCGCTACCGCGACCTGGTAAAGATCTTTCACCCCGACAACCTGTTTGGGGACGAGGAGCTCTCCCAGATGATCAACAAGGAGTATCTGAGACGAAAAAGAGAGGACTAGGGAATAAAACCCCTCCAAAACGTCACAAATAAAGAGAGATAGGCGTAACACCTACCTCTCTTTTTCTAACTTTATAACCGTTTGCGAAAGACAGCGGCCTTTTCAGGCTCTTTCCACTTTGCCGGCTCTCAGACATCTGGTGCAGACATGCAGCTTCTTGGCAGCGCCATTCACCTTGCACTTAACGCTCTGTACATTAGCGTTCCAGATTGCATTGCTTCTTCTATGAGAATGGCTTACGTTATTACCAAAATGAACACCCTTGCCGCAAATATCACATTTAGCCATCTTGACACCTCCTCAACCTCTGCGCGGAACCGCGCTTAGTATGCTTGACTCACAACAGTCATATTCTACCAGATAAAGCAAATAAAAGCAAGCATTATTATTTCTTTTTTTTAATTTTTGATTTTATTATTTCTTTTTTATGGGAAAGCTGTTAAAATATAACATATATGTCTCAATTTGTAAAGGAGGGGCAATACATGAAAGGTTCTTCTATGAATACCCATATGGGAAATATCATTATTGACAATGAAGTGATCGCCCAGTATGCAGGCAGCGTTGCCGTGGAGTGCTTCGGCATCGTGGGAATGGCCGGCGTCAATGTGAAGGACGGGCTGGTAAAGCTTTTGAAAAAGGAGAGCATTACGAGAGGCATCAGTGTCACCCGCAAAAACAACAAGCTGTTTCTGGAGTTTCACGTGATCGTCGCGTACGGAGTCAGCATCCTCGCCGTGACGGATAATCTGATCGACAACGTGAAATATAAGGTGGAAGAGTTTACCGGAATGGAGATAGAGAAAATCAACATCTTTGTAGAAGGTGTAAGAGTGATTGATTAAGGAGGAAGTTTACCGTGGGTTTACAGCAAATCGACGCTAAGATGCTCTCAAAGATGTTCTTAGCCGGAGCAAAGAATCTGGAAAATAAAAAAGAATGGATCAATGAGCTGAACGTGTTTCCCGTACCCGACGGCGACACAGGAACCAATATGACCATGACGATCATGTCGGCGGCAAGGGAGGTTTCCGCCCTTCCGGAAAACGCGTCCATGGAGGCGATCTGCAAGGCCATCTCCAGCGGATCCCTTCGCGGGGCGAGAGGCAATTCCGGTGTGATCCTGTCCCAGCTCTTCCGCGGTTTTACCAAGCGGATCAAGACCGAGCAGACGCTGACGGTCCGTGTGCTGGCGGAGGCGTTTGAGAAAGCGGTGGAATCCGCTTACAAGGCCGTTATGAAGCCCAAGGAGGGGACGATCCTCACCGTTGCCAAGGGCGGGGCCGACAAGGCGAAGGAGCTGGCGGAGGACGGCGTGGAGGACCTCGATACCTTTATCGGGACGGTCATCGAACATGCCAAATATGTCTTGAGCCAGACCCCCGAGATGCTTCCTGTGCTGAAGCAGGCCGGCGTGGTAGATTCCGGCGGACAGGGGCTGGTGGAGGTGCTCTGCGGGGCGTATGACGCCTTCCAGGGCAAGGAGATCGACCTCACGGTGTCTCCTGCGCCGGAGAAAAAGCACGGCGGGGAGGAGAGCTCCCTCAAGATCCAGGCGGAGGCGGAGATCAAATTCGGTTACTGCACGGAGTTTATCATTATGCTGAACCGAACGTTCAATGTCAAGACGGAGATGGACTTCAAGGCATACCTGGAGTCTATCGGCGATTCCATTGTGTGTGTGGCGGACGATGACGTGGTCAAGGTGCACGTACATACCAATGACCCCGGTCTGGCGATCCAGAAGGCATTGAAGTATGGCGCGCTTTCCAATATCAAGATCGACAACATGCGCCTGGAGCATCAGGAAAAGCTCTTTAAAATGGCACAGAAGGAGGGCTCCAATGAGATCTCTGTCACACAGGCGGATGCCAAGCCCTTCGGATTTATCGCCGTTTCCGCCGGCGACGGCATAAACGAGATCTTCCGCAGTCTGGGCGTCGACTATATCATTGAGGGTGGGCAGACCATGAACCCCAGCACCGCCGACATTCTGGACGCGGTGGACAGGGTCAACGCGGAGACCATTTTCATTCTGCCAAACAACAAAAACATTATTCTTGCGGCCAACCAGGCCGCCGAGCTGGTGGCGGACAAAACGCTTCTTGTCATTCCCACCAAGACCATCCCTCAGGGGATCACCGCGGTGATCAATTTCGTGCCGGAGCTCTCCGCCGACGAGAATGAGGAGGCGATGATCCAGGAGATCGAAAACGTCAAAACGGGCCAGGTGACCTACGCTGTGCGTGATACCACCATCGACGATAAAGAGATCCGGAAGGACGATTATATGGGGATCGGCGACGGCGGAATCCTCTCGGTAGGCCGGGATGTGACCGACGTGGCCCTGGAGATGCTGGATCACATGATGGATGAGGACGCGGAGCTCATCAGCATCTACTACGGAGCGGAGGTAACGGAGGCGGACGCCGAGAGGATCCAGGGGCTGATCACGGAAAAATACCCTTCCTGCGACATCGAGCTCCAGTACGGAGGGCAGCCCATCTATTATTATGTGATCTCCGTGGAGTGACGGCAAACCCAAATAACAGACAGGCAAGGAGGCAGAAGCTCTGCCTCCTTCTTTATGCGAGGTATTCCTATGAACCAATCTACGCCCGTCACCGACCTAAAGGGCATCGGCGACAAAACCGGCAGGCTTTTTCAAAAGCTTGCCATTTCCACAATAGGCGACCTGTTGTGCCATTATCCGAGGGACTATGAGACGTTCGGGGCTCCCGTCCCCGTCTCGGAGGCTGTCCCCGGGCAGGTCTGCGCCGTTTATGTGACCGTCACGGCCTTCCCCAGCCAAAAAAAAGTCCGCAACCTGGTGATTCTGAATGTCAGCGTCCGCGACGCCTCCGGCGCAATGCTGCTCACCTTCTTTAACATGCCCTTTTTGAAAAAGGTGCTAAAGCCCGGCGGAAACTATCTCTTTCGCGGGCTGGTTCAGAGCAGGGGGGCGGCAAGGGTCATGGAACAGCCGAAGCTGTACCCCTATGAAGACTACCAAAAACAGTGCGGCATCCTGCAGCCGCGGTATTCCCTGACCAAGGGGCTGACCAACCAGGCCGTGCAGAAGGCCGTCCGGCAGGCGCTGTCCTTGTATGCCTTCGAGGAGGAATATTATCCCTCCTGGATCCCGGAGCGGTATGAGCTTATCTCCCGAGAGGAGGCGTTTCGCACCATACATTTCCCCGAGGATCGCGATGCTTTGTCGAGGGCGCGGAAGCGGCTGGTGTTTGACGAATTTTTTGACTTCCTGTTGACGCTTCAAAAAAACAAGGATCTGGCCGCGGCCCTGCCCAACAACTATCCTATGTATGAGACGGCCGATACGGTCCGCTTCCTGGAGCGGATGCCGTTCTCCCTCACCAGAGCGCAGAAGATGGTCTGGCAGGAGCTCAAGGAAGACCTGGGAGGCCCCCACTGCATGAACCGTCTGATACAGGGGGACGTGGGCTCCGGCAAGACCATCGTCGCGCTTCTTGCCCTTCTCATGTGTGTGGCAAACGGCTTCCAGGGAGCGCTGATGGCTCCGACAGAGGTGCTGGCGATGCAGCACTACGAGACCATAACCAGTTATGTGGAGAAGTACCGCCTTGCCTTTCGGCCGGTTCTTTTGGTGGGCTCCATGACTGCCAAGGACAAGCGGGAGGCATACGGCAGGATCGCGTCCGGCGAGGCAAACCTTATCGTTGGCACCCACGCGCTGATCCAGGAGAAGGTGTCCTACCGGAATCTTGCGCTGGTGGTGACCGACGAGCAGCACCGCTTCGGCGTGCGCCAGAGGGAGCACCTTGCGGAAAAGGGGAGGGATCCCCACGTCCTGGTGATGAGCGCGACCCCCATTCCCCGCACGCTGGCGATCCTCCTCTACGGGGACCTTCACATCTCTGTGATCGACGAGCTCCCCGCAAACCGCCTGCCCATCAAAAACTGTGTGGTAAACACCTCCTACCGGCCCAAGGCCTATGAGTTTATCAAAAAGGAGGTGGCCTCCGGCAGGCAGGCGTACGTGATCTGCCCGCAGGTGGAGGAGGGGGAGCTTGAGGATGTGGAGAACGTGGTGGACTACACCGAAAAATTGAGATCCGCTCTGCCCGCCGACATACAGATTGCCTCTCTCCACGGGAGGATGCGTCCCGCCGACAAAAACAAGATCATGGAAGAGTTTGCGGCTCACCATATTGACGTCCTGGTATCTACCACGGTGATCGAGGTGGGGATCAATGTCCCGAACGCCACCGTGATGATGGTGGAGAACGCCGAGCGGTTTGGCCTGGCCCAGCTCCACCAGCTTCGAGGTCGGGTGGGAAGAGGCGAGCATCAGAGCTACTGTATTTTTGTGAGCGCCAGGGAGGAGAAGGAGACCATGGAGCGCCTGGAGATACTGAACCAATCCAATGACGGCTTCTTTATCGCGTCGGAGGATTTAAAGCTGCGGGGCCCGGGGGAGCTTTTCGGCGTCCGTCAAAGCGGCGAATTTGCCTTCGGGCTGGGGGATATCTATGCGGACGCGGGCGTTTTGAAGGAGGCGAAGGAGGCGGTGGAGGAAATCCTGGCGCAGGACGGGGATCTGTCGCTTGACAGGCATCGCCTGCTGAGAGAGCACGCCGAAAAAGCTTCCGGGAATGGTGTTGACTTTCGCACCATATGACAGTAAAATATTGCTTGCATAGAAAGAGCGGACTTGGAAAATAAGAAAATAAGAAATCAAGAAATGAAGAAAATGAGAAATTTGAGAATGATTGTGCGGAGAGAAAAGACATGGCAAAAGTAGCGATCGTCACTGACAGCAACAGCGGCATTACCCAGAAACAGGCGAAGGAGTACGGCATCTTTGTGCTGCCGATGCCTTTTACCATCGGGGAGGAGACTTTTTTTGAGGACATCAGCCTCACCCAGGAACAGTTTTATGAGAAGCTGAAGACCGGAGAGGACATCGCCACCAGCCAGCCCTCCCCCGAGGCCGTCATGGAGCTGTGGGATCAGGTCTTGCAGGAGTATGACGAGCTGGTGCATATTCCCATGAGCAGCGGCCTTTCCGGCTCCTGCCAGAGCGCCGTCATGCTCTCGCGGGAATATGACGGCAGGGTCCAGGTGGTAAACAACCAGCGGATTTCCGTAACCCAGCGGCAGTCCGCCTTCGACGCAAAGCTTCTGGCGGCAAAGGGGAGGAACGCCGGAGAGATTCGGGAGTTTCTGGAGGCCGATAAATTTAACAGCAGTATCTATATCATGCTGGACACCCTGTACTACCTGAAAAAGGGAGGGCGGATCACCCCCGCAGCCGCGGCTGTGGGCACAATGTTACGCCTAAAGCCCGTGCTGCAGATCCAGGGGGAGAAGCTGGACGCCTTTGCGAAGGCGCGGACGAGCAACCACGGGAAAAGTGTGATGATCAACGCGATCAAGAGCGATATCGAGAATCGTTTCGGCGGCCTGACCAAGGAGCAGGGCGTCTGGCTCCAGATCGCCTACACCTATGACAGGGAGGCCGCTATGGTCTTTAAGGAGGAGGTGGAGAGGGCCTTTGCGGGCTATGAGATCCAGGTGGTGGATCCCCTCTCTCTGAGCGTTGCGTGCCATATCGGGCCGGGGGCTCTGGCGCTTGCGTGCGCGAAGAAGATCTCCGTTTAGCTTTCCCGTTCGGTTTTTCTAACAATTTTTCGCTTTTCTTTCCGGTGGAAATATGCTATACTAGATGTAGTGTTGAACAAAAGTTCGGGCACAAAAGGAGTTTTGCATTGCATGGCAGATTTTAGTAACTACAGTGCGTCCAGCATCACCGTCCTGGAGGGACTGGAGGCGGTCAGGAAACGTCCCGGCATGTATATCGGCAGCGTGTCCACAAAGGGATTGAACCATTTGATCTATGAGATCATGGACAACGCGGTGGACGAGCATCTCGCGGGCGTCTGCGACACCATTCGGGTGACCCTGGAGGCGGACGGCTCCGCCACGGTGGAGGACAACGGCCGCGGGATTCCTGTGGGTATGCACGAGAAGGGGGTCAGCGCGGAGAGACTGGTGTTTACCACACTTCATGCCGGCGGAAAATTCGACAATTCGGCATACAAGACCAGCGGAGGGCTTCACGGGGTGGGTTCCTCTGTGGTCAACGCGCTTTCCAATCGGTTGACCGTGCGGGTCAAGGTGGACGGCGCGATCTATGAGGATAAATATGAGAAGGGCGTTCCGGTGATCGAGCTGCAGAATGGCCTTCTTCCTGTTGTCGGCAAGACAAAGGAGACCGGCACCATCATCAATTTCCTGCCGGACGACACCATCTTTGAAAGGACGCGCTTCAAGGAGGACGAGGTGAAGAGCCGCCTCCATGAGACCGCTTATCTGAATCCGAAGCTGACGATTATTTTCACCGACCGCCGTAGGGAGGAGCCGGAGGTGGTCACCTACCATGAGCCGGAGGGGATCGTCGGATTTATCAAGGATATGAACAAGGCGAAGGAGACCGTACACGACGTGATTTATTTCTCCGGAGAGGCGGAGGGGATCTCCGTGGAGGTCGCCTTTCAGTATGTGAATGAGTTTCATGAGAACGTGCTGGGATTCTGCAACAATATCTACAATTCCGAGGGCGGCACCCATCTGACCGGATTTAAGACCCAGTTTACCAATGTGATAAACACCTACGCCAGAGAGCTGAATATCCTGAAGGAAAAGGATCAGAACTTCACGGGTGCGGACGTTCGCAACGGCATGACCGCCGTGGTCTCCGTCAAGCACCCCGATCCCCGTTTTGAGGGACAGACCAAGACCAAGCTGGACAATCAGGACGCCGCGAAGGTGGTGTCCAAGGTCACCGGAGATGAGATCGTACACTACTTTGACAGGAACCTGGAGGTGCTAAAGAGCGTGATCGGCTGCGCGGAGAAGGCGGCCAGGATCCGCAAGACCGAGGAGAAGGCCCGCACCAACATGCTGACCAAGCAGAAGTTTTCCTTCGACTCCAACGGTAAGCTTGCCAACTGCATCTCCAAGGACGCCTCTAAGTGCGAGATCTTTATCGTGGAGGGGGACTCCGCGGGCGGCAGCGCCAAGATGGCGCGCGATCGGATGTACCAGGCGATCCTGCCCATACGGGGAAAGATCCTGAACGTGGAGAAGGCGAGCATCGACAAGGTGCTGGCAAACGCCGAGATCAAAACCATGATCAACGCCTTCGGATGCGGTTTTTCCGAGGGCTACGGAAACGATTTTGATATCACCAAGCTGCGCTACGACAAGATCATCATTATGGCGGATGCGGATGTGGACGGAGCCCATATCTCCAATCTGCTGCTCACTCTGTTTTACCGCTTTATGCCGGATCTGATTTTTGAGGGGCATGTGTATATCGCTATGCCGCCTCTGTACAAGGCTATGCCCGCCAAGGGGAAGGAGGAGTATCTCTACGACGACAAGGCGCTGGAGAGATACCGCAAAAACCATAAGGGGGCCTTTACCCTGCAGAGATATAAGGGCTTGGGCGAGATGGACGCGGAGCAGCTCTGGGAGACCACGCTGGATCCTGATAGGCGGCTGATGAAGCTGGTGGAGATCGAGGACGCCCGTATGGCATCCGAGATGACGGAGATGCTCATGGGGACGGACGTGCCTCCCAGAAAGGCTTTTATCTATGAGCACGCACAGGATGCGGCGCTGGATATCTAGGTTTTCCAAAAAGGGATTAAGGATATAGGAAATGGACGACAATCGAATTATCAAAACAGAATATTCCGAGGAGATGCAGAAGTCCTTCATCGATTATGCTATGAGTGTCATAATTGCCAGGGCGCTTCCTGACATACGTGACGGTTTGAAACCGGTTCAGAGGCGCACGCTTTATGATATGTATGAGCTGGGGATCCGCTACGACAGGCCGTATCGAAAGAGCGCGCGTATCGTCGGAGATACCATGGGTAAATACCACCCCCACGGCGACAGCTCCATCTACGAGGCGCTGGTGGTGATGACGCAGGACTTCAAAAGAGGGCTTCCGCTCATCGACGGCCACGGGAACTTTGGCAATATCGAGGGGGACGGCGCCGCGGCAATGCGTTACACGGAGGCCAGGCTTCAGAAGATCACCCAGGAGGCGTTTCTCGCGGATCTCGACAAGGATGTGGTGGACTTTGTCCCCAACTTTGACGAGACGGAGAAAGAGCCTTGCGTCCTGCCCGTGAAGATTCCCAATTTCCTGGTGAACGGCTCCGAGGGCATCGCCGTCGGCATGGTGACCAGCACCCCGCCCCACAATCTGGGGGAGGTGATCGACGCGGTCAAGGCTTATATGCTGAACGAAGACATTACCACCAGGGAGCTGATGAAGTATATCAAGGGGCCCGACTTTCCCACCGGCGGCATTGTGATCAACAAGGACGAGCTTCCGGAGATTTATGAGACCGGCACCGGCAAGATCAAGCTGCGCGGCAAGGTGGAGTTTGAGAACGTCAGGGGCGGCAGGACCAATGTGGTCATCACCGAGATCCCCTACACGATGATCGGCGCCAATATCTCCAAATTCCTGACCGATATCGCGGCTCTCTCCGAGACCAAAAAGACCCAGGACATTGTGGACATTTCCAACCAGTCCTCCAAGGAGGGCATCCGCATCGTCATTGAGCTCAAGAAGGATGCGGATCCGGAGAACTTTGTCAATCTGCTATACAAGAAGACACGGCTGGAGGACACCTTCGGCGTCAATATGCTGGCCATCGCGGACGGGCGTCCGGAGACCATGGGCCTAAAGCAGATCATCAAGGCGTGTGTGGACTTCCAGTATCAGGTGAACACCCGCAAGTACCGAAATCTCTTAGCGCATGAGATGGAGCGGAAGGAGATCCAGGAGGGGCTGATCAAGGCCTGCAACGTGATCGATTTGATCATCGAGATCCTGCGCGGCTCCCGGGACCGCAGTATGGCAAAGGCCTGTCTGGTGGAGGGAAAAACCGAGGGCATCAAATTCAAATACAAGGAATCCCGTATTATGGCGGAGCAGCTTGCCTTCACGGAGCGGCAGGCAAACGCCATTTTAGAGATGCGCCTGTACCGGCTGATCGGGCTGGAGATCGAAGCGCTGATCAAGGAACACGAGGAGACGATGGCGAATATCTACCGGTACGAGGATATCCTGGACCGGAAGGATTCTATGGCGCAGGTGATCATCAACGAGCTGGAGGCGTACAAGAAAGAGTACGGCAGAAAGCGAAGGACCCTGATCGAGAATGGCAGGGAGGCCGTCTATCGGGAGAAGGAGCTGGAGGAGACGGAGGTCTTTTTTGTGATGGACCGCTTCGGCTACGCCAAGACGATCGACTCTTCCACCTACGAGCGGAACAAGGAGGCGGCCGACGCAGAGTACAAATACGTCATTCCCTGCAAGAACACCGGAAAGGTCTGTCTGTTTACGGACTCGGGCCAGATGCACTCGGTGAAGGTGCTGGATCTTCCCGCGGGAAAACTCCGCGACAAGGGAATCCCCATTGACAACGTGAGCAATTACAACTCCGAGAAGGAGGATATCGTATACATTGCCAGCCAGACCGAGCTGAATCTGCGGCAGCTTGTCTTTGTCACCGCCAAATCCATGGTAAAGATCGTGGATGGCGGCGAGTTTGACGTTTCCAAGCGCACGGTTGCCGCCACCCGCCTGAACGAGGGGGATCGTCTGGTGAGCGTGGTCTCGCTGCAGGACCAGACCAATATCATCCTGCGGTCAAAGGAGGGATATTTCCTGCGCTTCCAGATAGAGGAGATCTCCCAGATGAAAAAGACCGCCGTCGGTATGCGCGGGATGAAGCTGGGCGACAAGGACAGCGTAGAGGCCGTGTATTACACGGCGGCCACCGATCTCACCTTCATCGAATACGGCAGCCGAAATGTGATGCTCAACAGCTTAAAGCTGGCCAAGCGCGACGGCAAGGGAACAAAGATCAGGGCATAGGAGGTATTTTCCATGAGAGTGATTGCCGGAACGGCGCGCAGCCTCCCTCTGAAGGCTCCGGAGGGGATGGACACCAGGCCCACCACCGACCGGATCAAGGAAACGCTTTTCAACATGATCCAGAACGATGTGCCGGGGGGCGTCTTCGTGGATCTGTTCAGCGGAAGCGGCGGCATCGGGATCGAGGCGCTCAGCAGGGGCGCCAGAAAGGCGTACTTTATCGAGAACGCCCCGAAGGCGGCGGCCGTGATCACCCAAAACCTCGCCTTCACAAAATTTACGGACCGCGCCGTCCTGTTAAAGCAGGATGCCTGCGCCGCCCTCGGCAGCATCGCGGAGAGCGCGGTGGACGTGATCTTTATGGATCCGCCCTACGGCCAGGAACAGGAAAGGCGCGTGCTGAGCGCCCTGAGAGAGATGCGGTACGTGACAAAGGACACGCTGATTATTGTGGAGGCGTCCAGGGAGACGACGCTGCCTTATCTGTCAGAGCTGGGTTTTCTGCTGCAGAAGGAAAAGTGCTATAAGACCAACAAACATCTGTTTATCAAACGTGCGGGGGGCGATTAAGGTTATGAAGAGAGCAGTTTATCCGGGGAGCTTTGACCCGATGACTTACGGTCATCTGGACATTATCAACCGTGCTTCCGAGATCTTTGATGTGCTGATCGTCAGTGTTCTGAACAATAATCAAAAGACACCGTTGTTTTCTGTCGAGGAACGTGTTAAGATACTTAAGGAGGCTACCAGGCATCTCCCCAACGTGCAGGTGAACAGCTTCAGCGGCCTGCTCACCAACTACGCAGCCGAAAACGATCTGCACGTGGCGGTTCGCGGGCTTCGCGCGATCACGGACTTTGAGTATGAGCTTCAGATGGCCCAGACCAACCGGCTTTTGTCCGGCGGGAAGATGGACACGGTGTTTTTGACCACCAGTCTGGAGTACGCGTACTTAAGCTCCTCCAGCGTAAAGGAGATCGCTTACTTCGGAGGGGACATCTCAAAGGCGGTGCCGGACTTTGTGGCAGAGATGATCTTTGAGAAATACCGCAAGAAACGGTCGCAGCGGGAATAGCGGCCTGATCGGAGGATCTCCGCAAAACAGAGCGAGGAATCAGAGATACACAAAATCTTGGAAAGGCATGGTCAGTTTATGAGCAGCAGAATCGAACAGTTAATTGATGAAATAGAAGAGTACATTGAGAGCTGTAAGCCCAAGTTTATGTCGAGCACGGAGATCATCGTGAACAAAGACGAGATTGACGAGCTGCTGCGCGAGCTCCGCATGAAAACTCCCGATGAGATCAAGCGGTATCAGAAGATCATCAGCAATAAGGAAGCGATCTTAAACGACGCGAGGGCAAAGGCGGAGGCGCTGATCAACGAGGCCACCATCCACACCAACGAGCTGATCAGCGAGCATGAGATTATGCAGCAGGCATACGCCCAGGCCAACGAGGTGGTGACGATGGCCACCAAGCAGGCGCAGGATATCGTCGACAACGCCACCATCGAGGCAAACACGGTGCGCACGGCGGCCGCACAGTATATGGAGGACATGCTGAGCTATCTGGAGAATGTCATCGTCTCCTCCAGGCAGGCGGCAGGCGCCAACTATGACAATCTGCTGGGATCTTTAAAGCATTACGAGGAGATCATTCATAACGACCGCAGACAGCTTCACCCGATCGAGGATGAGATGGAGATGAGCACACTGGAAGAAAACGGTGAGGCCGGAGATATCGACGTGATATCGTAGGCGGTTTGCAATGAGTTGACGGTACGAGGGATAAGCCAGTTTTCGGGAGAGAAAGCTGGCTTTGTTGTTATCAGGGACACGGAGTTGAGAGCAATGAGAAAATTTATTACCTATGCCGCGGCCTGCATACTCCTTTGGGCGGGCGCCTGTCTGCCGGTGCGGGCGGACGGCAGGATCCAGGAGACACAGGATGTGATTACCATTGTGATCGATCCCGGGCACGGCGGGGAAAACGAGGGGACGATCGAGAACGGATTTCAGGAAAAGTCCATGACGATGGTGACGGCGAGGGCAATGTATGAGGAGCTGTCCAAATACGACAACGTGGAGGTGTATCTGACCCGCACCACGGACGTAGATCTGGGTCTGGATGAACGGGCGGCGTTTGCGGCGTCGGTGGACGCGGATTTCCTCTTCAGCATCCATTATAACGCCTCTCTGAGCCATGAGCTGTATGGGTCAGAGGTCTGGGTCTCGGCGTTTGCGCCGTACAATGCCTACGGGTATCAGTTCGGCATGGTCCAGATGGAGACGATGCGGGATATGGGGCTCTTTCTGCGGGGCGTGAAGACAAGGCTTGGCGACAACGGGGACTATTACGGGATTATCCGGTTTGCGAGAGAGCAGGAAATCCCCGCGGTGATCATCGAGCACTGCCACGTGGACGAGGAGACGGACGTTCCCTTTTGTGATTCCACGGAGGATCTCGAGGCGTTCGGAAGGGCGGACGCGCTCTCGGTCGCCAAGTATTTTGGACTGAAAAGCGAAGAGCTGGGCGTGGATTACAGCGCCTACAGCGCAGGCGAGCTGGCCGCCGCATCCCCGAACCAAAAGGTGGCGCGGACAACGGCAGATCAGACCGAGCCGGATATCTGTCAAATTACCTTAAAGGATGCCAATTTCAACACGGGAGAGACCACCTTTGAGATCACGGCGGCCGACTATGACAGTATGCTTCTGTATTACTCCTACAGTCTGGACGGAGGGGAAACGTATAGCCCGAGGCAGCCGTGGCCAAACTGCGACGTGGTGGAGGGGACCTATCAGGATATCGCCGACGTGACCCTGCAGATCCCGTCTGGCAGGCAGCCCCATGTGGTCTTTCGCGCTTACAATCTGTACGATCTCTACACGGAGAGCAACACCGTCGATTTTCTCCAGACCTTCCTCTACGCGGAGACGGAAGGGGACGTGGAGGCCGCCGCAGGGGAGGCGGCGATGGAGAAAACGGCGGATTCGGAGGAGACGACAGAACCGTCCGAGAGCAGTCTCCCCGGCACCTCCACCTTCCGGCCGGAGCTTCCCGAGGAGGAGCAGGCAAACCCCCAGGTCGATTTCTTTAGCTTTCTTGCGGTCTGCCTGGTGATCGTGGTCTTTCTGCTGGCGCTGGTGGTCCTGTCGCAGATGATCGCCGACAGCCGGAGAAAAAAGCGCCGGCGTCAGCGCAGAAGGCAGGACGGGGAAACCGACCAAAGGCACAGATAATAGGCCGCGGTCAGGGCGGTCAGCGTCAGCTTGTGGCTAAGGTATCTTCCGATGGACAGCGGCGTCTTTTGGATGCAGCTATAGGTCTGGGCCAGGCAGGAGAGGCCGCCGAAGGGAAGCACCAGCAGGGTGTAGAGCGGCGCCCGATCCCCCAGAAGCTTCAGTCCCCCGCTGATCTCAAAGAGGGGCGCTATCAGCCTGGGGACACGTCCCAGGAGAATGTGAGGGGCCAGGTTCATAAGGTTAAACAAAATCATATAGCCGCCCAGCATCAAAATACTTTGCAGGGAGCTGTTTATGGCGTCGTCCATCTCCCCCAAAAGCGTCAGCTTTTCCGCGGGGGAAGAGGGAAGGAGCGTCCGGCCGTCTGGCCTCGGATGCGGACCGGAGGAAGAGGCGATACTAAAATCCAGGTCCCGATAAAAGGTCCTTCGGAGAACGGCGCCGTAGACAAGGGGGATCCCGTACATCCCGAAAAGACAGGGAAGGATCCTTGGACTGCCGATCAGAGGCAGGGCAAAGCTCAAAAAATACACCGGCCCGATGTTGTTGCAGAAGGCCAGAAGATACTCTGCCTCCCGCTCCGTGATCCTCTGTCGCTCATAGAGGTCCGCAGCCGTTCGGGCGCCCATGGGGAATCCGCACAAAAATCCCATGATGATGGCATAACAGACGTTTCGGGACACCCGAAAGACGGGCTTAAGCACGGGATAGAGCACGGTGGTGAAGCCTTCCGTCAGGCGCAGCCTTATCATGATGCTGGACAGGATCATAAAGGGCAGGAGCGCGGGGACCATTTTTTCATACCACAGGTCGAGTCCTGTCAGGGCGTAGGCAAGGCCGAGCTGGGAGTGGGTCAGAATACAGCCCACCATCAGGAAAAAAACAAGTGTGATCAGGAATCTGGAATAACCTTTCATGGTCTAATATATGAGCCTGACCGCTGAAATAGTAGGAGAAAGAAGCATCTTGCGACTGGATAAATTTTTATGTGAACTGCATCAGGGGAGCCGGAGCCAGGTGAAGGACTATATCCGAAAAGGACTTGTCACGGTGAACGGTTCCGTGGTCAGGGCGCCGGAACAAAGGATCGACGAGACCTGCGACCGGATCGCCCTAAACGGGGAACCCCTGACCTTCTGCAGGTTCGTCTATTATATGCTGAACAAGCCCCAGGGGGTCGTCTCCGCCACCAGGGATCTTCTGGACAGGACCGTTTTGGAGCTTCTGCCAGAGGAGAAGCGCGCCGGACTCTTTCCCGTGGGCCGGCTGGATAAGGACACGGAAGGGCTGCTGATCCTCACCAATGACGGGGAGCTCGCCCACCGCCTCCTCTCGCCGAAAAGGCACGTGGAGAAGGTCTATGCGGTCAGGATCCAAAGAGAGCTTTCTCCGGAAGAGATCGGGCGCCTGTCCCAGGGGATCGACATCGGGGACGATAAGCCCACCGCTCCGGCGAAGGTGGAGGTCCTGGGGGAATGTGAAATCCTGCTCACCATTCACGAAGGGCGGTATCACCAGGTGAAACGGATGCTGAAGGCGGTGGGAAACGAGGTCCTTTCTCTAAAGAGGATCTGCTTCGGCAGGCTGCAGCTGGACGACAGGCTTTCGCCCGGACAGAGCAGAGAGCTGACAAAAGAGGAGGTAGCGCTGTTACATGAATCATGAAATGCTTGCGGATATCGAGGCGGTGATCTTTGATCTGGACGGATCGCTGGTGGACTCCATGTGGCTCTGGCGGGAGATCGACGTGGAATATCTGGGCCGTTACGGGATCCCGATGCCGGAGGATCTGCAGGCGCAGATAGAGGGAAAGAGCTTCCACGAGACGGCGGTCTATTTCAAGGAGCATTTCCCCATACCGGATCCTATCGACCGGATCAAGGAAAACTGGAATCAGATGGCGTGGGACAAATACGAGAGAGAGGTGCCCCTGAAGCCGGGGATTTTGGAATTTCTGGACGGATGTGCCCAAAATCATCTCAAGCTGGGCATCGCCACCAGTAACTCCAGAGAGCTGGTGGAGAACGTCCTGTCCGTGCACGGCATAAGGGATCGCTTCTCCTGCATTATGACGGGAAGCGAGGTCGTAAACGGAAAACCGGCTCCGGACATCTATCTTACCGTCTCTCGGGTGCTGCAGGTGGCGCCAGAGAAATGCCTGGTGTTTGAGGACATCCTGCCGGGAATACAGGCGGGAAAGTCCGCCGGTATGAGGGTCTGCGCCGTGGAGGACGATTATTCCCTTAGCGAGCGGTCCCAAAAGGAGGCTCTGGCGGACTATTATATCACGGATTATCACGGACTGTTCGGGCGGTATCTCCCCACCACGGCACAGGAGATGGAGGAGAGGGGCTGGGATCGGGTGGACTTTGTCTATGTCATAGGGGACGCCTATGTGGACCACCCCTCCTTCGGCCACGCCATTATCAGCCGAATCCTGGAGGCGCACGGCTATCGGGTGGGAATCCTCTCCCAGCCAGACTGGAGGGACGAGGAGAGCATCCGCGTGTTTGGAAGGCCGAGGCTTGGCTTTCTCGTGTCCGCCGGCAACATGGACAGCTGTGTAAACCATTATTCCGTCTCGAAAAAGCGACGCACCACGGACGCGTACACCCCCGGCGGCGAAACGGGACGGCGTCCCGACCACGCGGTCGCCGTGTACGGCAACCTGATCCGGAAGAGCTATCGGGATGTCCCCATTATTATAGGAGGCATCGAGGCGAGCCTGCGACGCCTCGCCCATTACGACTACTGGACGGACAGCTTCAAGCGCTCGGTTCTCCTGGACAGCCAGGCGGACCTGATCTCCTACGGCATGGGGGAGAAATCCATCGTAGAGATCGCGGACGCTCTGGCGGGCGGCATCGCCGTGAGGGATATCACCTTTGTGGCGGGGACCGTCTATCGCACCAGGGATATTTCCGGAATATACGACGGGATCCTCCTTCCCTCCTACGAGGAGATGAAGGCGGAGAAAAAACGCTATGCGCAGAGCTTTGCCGTCCAATACGAAAATACGGACCATTGCACCGCCAAAACACTGATCGAGCCCTATCCGAACGGCGTGTATGTGGTGCAGAATCCGCCGCAGCCGCCCCTCACCCAGGAGGAGATGGATCAGGTCTATGATCTCCCCTACATGAGAGGCTACCATCCCTCCTACGAAGAAAGGGGAGGGGTGCCCGCCATCGCGGAGGTCAAATTTTCCCTGATCAGCAACCGCGGCTGCTTCGGCGGCTGCAGCTTCTGTGCCCTGACCTTCCACCAGGGGCGGACGGTCCAGACCAGGAGCCACGCGTCCATTCTCAGGGAGGCTGAGCGTATGATAAGGGATCCGGATTTCAAGGGCTATATCCACGATGTGGGAGGCCCCACCGCAAATTTCCGACATCCCTCCTGCGAAAAGCAGCTTTCCAGGGGCGTCTGCAAGGACAGGCAATGCCTGTTTCCCAGGCCTTGCAAAAACCTGACGGTAGATCACTCGGACTATCGCCTCCTTCTGCAAAAGCTGCGGGCCCTGCCCGGGGTCAAAAAGGTGTTCGTGCGCTCCGGCATCCGCTTTGATTACCTTTTGGCGGATCCCGACGACACCTTCTTTCGGGAGCTGGTGGAGCACCATATCAGCGGACAGCTCAAGGTGGCTCCGGAACACATTTCCGACCGGGTGCTTCGATACCTGGGAAAGCCGGAAAATGCCGTCTATGAACGCTTTGTGAAAAAGTACAAAGCGCTGAACAGGGGGCTTTCCAAAAATCAGTTTCTGGTCCCTTATCTGATGTCCTCCCATCCGGGCTCCACTCTGAAGGAGGCAATCGAACTGGCGGAGTATCTGAGGGACTTAGGCTATATGCCGGAGCAGGTGCAGGATTTTTATCCGACGCCCTCCACGCTGTCCACCGTCATGTACTACACGGGATTGGATCCCAGGGATATGAAACCGGTCTATGTCTGCCGCAATCCCCATGAGAAGGCAATGCAGCGGGCGCTGATCCAGTACCGCAATCCGAAAAATTACGATCTGGTATACG
This sequence comes from uncultured Acetatifactor sp., assembly GCA_947631615.1. GTDB lineage: Bacteria > Bacillota > Clostridia > Lachnospirales > Lachnospiraceae > Acetatifactor. The sequence goes on along the minus strand of CANRLX010000003.1, from coordinate 43,272 downwards.
AGGCGCTGACCAGGGCAAACCGAACGGATCTGATCGGATTTGGCCCCAAATGCCTGATACGGCCCAGGAGGGCTGCGGACGGGGCGAAGAACACCGGAGCGAAGGGCACCGCCTCCCGAAAGGGACCGGACGGTGGGAAAGCCTCAAAAAAGCCCGCAAAACAAAAGACCATACGGAACATTCACCCCAAAAAGTCCTAAGACAAAAGATAGGTAACTAAAAGTTTGTTTCGCAAATGCCTGAGAACAGAGATCGTGAAAGGAGTCAACGCATGAATGTGATTGTCATTACCGGAGCTTCCTCCGGTATCGGAAAGGAATTTGCACTGCAGATGGATGCCCATTTTTCCAACATTGACGAATTTTGGCTGATCGCCAGAAGGCGGGATCTTTTGGAGGAGCTTGCGGGAAGGCTGTCCCACCGCGCGCGTATTTTCTCCATGGACATTACGAGAGAGGGCCAGCGGGAGCGCCTGGAGGATGCCCTGGCCGAAAAGGGCGCTGTGGTCCGGATGCTTGTCAACTGTGCGGGATACGGGCTGATGGGCCGGTTCGCCGCCTCTGAACCCGAGGGCCAGCTCGGCATGATCCGGCTGAACTGCGAGGCTCTCACCGGCATCACCCACCTTATGCTCCCCTATATGAGACGGGGAAGCCGCATCCTTCAGCTGGCATCCAGCGCCGCGTTTCTGCCGCAGACCGGTTTTGGGGTCTATGCGGCCACCAAGTCCTATGTGCTTAGCTTTTCCAGATCGCTCGGCGCAGAGCTCAGGGATCGGGGGATCTATGTGACAAGCGTCTGCCCGGGGCCCGTGGACACGCCGTTTTTCGACATTGCACAAAAAAACGGCTCCACCCTGCGGATCAAAAAGTATATCATGGTGCCCGCGGAGCGCGTGGTGCGTCAGGCACTTAAGGATTCCTACTATAAAAGGCAGCTTTCCGTGTGCGGCCTGCCCGTGAAGGGCTTCGCCCTTCTGTGCAAGGCGGTGCCTCACAGCGCGCTTCTTAAGCTGATAGGGATTCTGGAGAAGGGGAATCTGTGAACAGAGAAAGACAAAGGAGAAGCGAGAAAATGCAGCTATTGAGAATGTTTTCCAGCGAAAAATATAAGGGCTCCAAGGGGTATTTGGACTCTCAGAAAAAATATGAGCTGATGCGGACCCTGTTGTATTTCGGCATCTCACTGAGCCTGTTTGCCGCAGGCTGGGTGGCCACGGGAAACAGGCTGAATCTTCTGACGGTGGTGGCGGTGCTGGGATGTCTGCCCGCCAGCAAGAGCCTGGTGGGTCTGATTATGTTTCTCAGGTTCCACAGCTGCCCTGAGACGGTTTCCGAGGAGCTTGAGAAGCATACGGGAAATCTTTTTGTCCTGTATGATCTGGTGTTCACCTCCTATGACAAAAATTATCAGGTGGACCATATGGCGGTGAGAGGAAATACCGTCTGCGGTCTGGCAGGCGGAAAAACCTTCGACGAACAGGGCTTTTATAAGCACATCGACGGCATCCTGAAGGCGGAGAACTATCGGGATGTGACGGTCAAGATCTTTACGGACATTCGGAGATATACCGACCGGCTGGAGCAGATGAAAGATCTGGAGGAAGCAGAAGAGCAGACGGCGGGGATAGCGGAGACCTTAAAAAGCGTAGCGCTTTAAGCGCTTTTGCCGTAAGGTTTTCCCTGTGCATTAGAGGAAAGAGACCATGCAGTCGATAACGATCGGAAAAAAAGATGCCGGACAGCGTCTGGACAAGTTTCTGCGCCGATATCTTCCCCTGGCGGGAAACAGCTTTCTCTACAAGATGCTCCGGAAGAAAAACATTATATTAAACGGCAGGAAAGCGGAGGGAAAGGAGCTTCTGAAGGAGGGGGATGAGGTGCGCTTTTTCTTCTCCCAGGAGACCTTCGACAGGTTTACCCAGGGATCGGATCCTGAGGCCGCCTCCCCAGGCGGCAGAGATCCGGCGGCCCTGTCCGCGCTGATAAGCTCCGCCCAAGCGGCATACGGACGATTCGGCGGGATTGCCGTACTCTATGAGGACGACGATATCATCGCGTTTAACAAGCCCGCCGGCATCCTGACCCAGAAGGCCGAGACGCAGGACCTCTCCCTGAATGAATGGCTGATCGGATACCTGCTTGAAACAGAGAGCCTGTCGCGCAGCACGCTGCTTTCCTTCCGCCCCTCCGTGTGCAACCGCCTGGACCGCAACACCAGCGGGATCGTGCTTGGCGGAAAGAGTCTTGCGGGCGCAAGATTTCTGAGCCATATCATACGGGAGCGGTATCTTCGCAAATTTTACCGGACTATCTGTGCGGGAGAGTGGCGGGAAGACCGGATTTTGGAGGGTGTCCTCAAAAAGGATCCCCGCACCAACCGGGTGAGCGTCCTTTCTCGAAAAGCCGGAGAAGAGCGCTCTGGAGACTACATTAAAACGGCCTTTCATCCCCTGTGCGCAAAGAACGGATTTACGCTTTTGGAGGTGGAACTTTTTACCGGAAAACCCCATCAGATACGGGCGCATCTGGCAAGCGTCGGGCATCCTGTCGTGGGGGACGGAAAGTACGGAGACCCCAGGCTGAACGCCCGTTTTCGGAGGGAGTTTGGCCTGACCCACCAGCTTCTCCACGCATACCGTGTGGAATTTCCGAAAGATCTGCCCCGGGAAAGGCTTTCCTGGGAGGGCCTGCCGGCGGAAAAGGAGCTCTGGGACAGGCTGCCGGAGCAAATTACCGCCCCCTGTCCGGAGCTGTTCGCCCTTATGGAGCGTACATACTTTGGCGAAAGCGGAAAATAGGCGGGATAAAAAGAGGCGGACAAAAAGAAGCGTCGCTTCCACGGGAATCCCCCGCGGGCAACGCCTCTTTTTTGAATGAAACGTCTTAATAGTACCGATTCGTATCAGAGGTTCAATACCAAATGCTCCGGCAGACCGTTTACCATAAAAGGCTGGAAGTCGCCCTGGATCAAAGGCTTTACATAGTTGATGAAATCCTCTGTCATGTTGTTGCCGTCCTTGTTTACCCACTCTCTGGGAACCAGCTTCTCGTTGTTGGCAATGCGGTGCACATCGTAAATGCCGGCAGCGCTCTGGTAGGGGTCGTCGGACACTCTGTCGATGACCACCATCTTGCCGGTGTCGCCCTCATCCGCAGCCTTCACAGCGGCACCGCCGACCATGAACGCCTCGTTGATATCGGTGCGGGAGGCCATATGGGAAGCGCATCTCTGCAGAGTGGAAAATTCCACCGCACGGGTCTTGCAGCCGATCTGAGCGCCTAGGAAGTTTGCCAGATAGGTGGCAGTGCCCTGAAGCTGCTTGTGACCGAACGCGTCCACATAGTCTGCACCGCCGGAGAGCTCGCAGACATAGCGTCCGTCCGCCAGCTTGATGCCCTCGGAAACGGCGATCACGATATTTTCCTTCTTCTTCATCAGATCCTGAACGGTCTTTAAGAACTTGTCGATATCGAAGGGGATCTCGGGGAGATAGATCAGATCGGGGCCCTCGCACTCCTCGGTCTTTGCAAGAGCGGAAGAGGCGGTCAGCCAGCCGGCATTTCTTCCCATGATCTCCATGATGGTGATATTTTCCTTGTTGTAGCTAAGGCCAAGCGCATCGCGGATGATCTCCTTGGTAGAGGTGGCGATATACTTTGCGGCGCTGCCGTATCCGGGCGTGTGGTCGGTCAGGGCCAGATCGTTGTCGATGGTCTTGGGAACGCCCAAAAACTTCTGGCTGTGGCCCTTGACGATCGCGTAGTCGGACAGCTTCTTGATCGTATCCATGGAGTCGTTTCCGCCGATGTAGATAAATACCTCGATCTCCAGCTTATCCAGGATCTGGAAGATTTTCTCATAGATCTCCGGATTCTCGTGGATCTCCGGAAGCTTGAAACGGCAGGATCCCAGGAATGCGGAGGGGGTACGCTTCAGCACCTCAATGTCCATGTTGGTGTGGATCTGGGTGGAGAGATCTACATACTTCTCATCCAGGAATCCCTGGATGCCGTGCAGCATACCGTATACCTTGTGGAAACCACGCTCCTTTGCGGTCTTGTAGACTCCTGCAAGGCTGGAGTTGATCACCGAGGTGGGTCCGCCTGATTGTCCCACAATAATGTTGCGCTTTTGAGCCATTGAAAATTACCTCCTTTAGATGTACAAAATCGTGTTGACTATATTTTAACAAAGTATGTCTTTCACTGCAACCTGTTTTTATCATAAAAACCACAGTTTCTATTCCCTGCGGCGCCGGAAACCTGTAAATTCCTTGCATGTGGGCAGGCGATATGCTATACTTCCACTAGAAACAACTCGGGAGGACGCGTTACATGTACGATTTCTGCAGCACGGTCACAGGTCTCCTTTCGCTGGGGATCATTATTTTGGGGGTCATCGGATACCGCAGAAGCCTGGCGGAAAAATCGGCGCCGAAGGATCTGGCCCAGCCCGCAAAAAAACCAGAAGAACAAAACGGCGGGGACGGCGCAGATCCCCTGGAGGCGGGAAACTCCGGAAACACCGAGGGTATCGGGGACGGCGAGGCTTTCGAGGACGCCGGAAACACCGAGGGTACTGAAAACACGGCGGATGCTGGCAGCACCGGAGACGATGCGAACAAATAGGGAGTCGAGAGGATCGAACCGTTTGGGGAGGACAGGAAAATGGCGACATGGAAGTCCAGAGGGCTACGCGGATCCACTCTGGAGGAGATGATCAATCGGACAAACGAAAAATATGCGGAGAGCGGACTTGCCCTGATCCAAAAGATCCCGACCCCTATCACCCCCATTCGGATAGACAAGGAGAACCGGCAGATCACGCTGGCGTACTTTGACCAGAAGAGTACCGTGGACTACATCGGCGCCGTCCAGGGGATTCCCGTCTGCTTTGACGCGAAGGAGTGTGCGGTGGACACCTTTGCCCTTCAGAACATCCATGAGCATCAGGTGGAGTTTATGCGAAAATTTGAAGAGCAGAAGGGGGTCGCTTTTTTTCTGATCTTTTATACCCACAGGGATATCCTGTACTATCTGCCCTACGAAATGCTCCGCTTTTTCTGGGACCGGGCGAAGGAGGGCGGCAGAAAAAGCTTCCGCTTTGAGGAGCTCAATCCGGAGTACATCCTCCCCAAAAAGTACGGGATCCTGGTGCCGTATCTGGACATGCTCAAGAAGGATCTGTATGACAGGGAGTGAGCCGGAGGCCGCGTATTTTTTTCTTGACAGTCCCCGCAGGTTTCGATATACTACTAGGTGGTTTATCGTGCTACCATGCTAATACGTTACTGTGTTAAAGCGATGACCCCTAGGGATATTTGGACTCTAAGAAAACAATCGATCAGAACGGCCAGAAAATAGGTTTAAGATATAGGTTTAAGATAAGGTTAAAAACATAGGCTTAAAATATTAGGTTTAGAGTATTAGTTTTAGAATATATGTGGAAATAGAGGAAACCAGCACATGAGCAAGATTTTGTTACATACTCCGGAGGGGGTTCGGGACATCTACGGAAGGGAATACGCCCGCAAGCTCTGGGTGGAAAATCAGCTTCACCGGATCATCCGAAGTTACGGCTATGAGGATATCCAGACTCCGACCTTCGAGTTTTTTGACGTGTTCTCCAAGGAGATCGGCACAACGCCCAGCAAGGAGCTTTACAAATTTTTTGACAAGGAAAACAACACGCTGGTGCTCCGGCCGGATTTCACGCCCTCCATCGCCCGCTGCGCGGCCAAATTTTTCATGGAGGATCAGGTGCCCCTCCGTTTTACCTACTTGGGGAACACCTTCACAAACACCTCGAACCTCAGGGGAAAACTCAAGGAGGTCACGCAGGTCGGAGCGGAGCTTATCAACGAGCCCTCCGTGGAGGCGGACGCCGAGATGATCAGCCTTGTGATCGAATTGCTCCTCGGCATCGGCCTGCAGCGGTTTCAGGTCAGCATCGGCGAGATGGAGTACTTCAAGGGCCTCTGCGAGGAGGCCGGGCTGGATGAGGACACGGAGCTTGCGCTGAGAGCCTGTATCTCGGGCAAAAATTATTTTGCGGCCCAGGAGCTGTTGAGCGAGCGGCGTGTGGAGGAGCCCTATCGGGATATCCTGCTGAAGGCGGCGGATATGTTTGGCAATATGGCGTCTCTGTCGGACGCCAGAGCCCTGGTGAAAAACCCGCGCTCCCTTGCCGCCATCGACCGGCTTGAGAAGCTCTCTGAGGCGTTGAAGGCGTACGGGGTCTACGACTATGTGTCCTTTGACCTGAGTATGCTCAGCAAATACAATTATTACACAGGTGTCATTTTTAAGGCCTACACCTATGGGGTGGGGGATGCCGTCGTCAAGGGCGGCCGCTACGATAATCTGCTGCACCAGTTTGGCAAGGATGCGCCGGCCATCGGGTTTGCCCTCGTCGTCGACGAGCTCCTGGAGGCCCTCGACAGACAGAAGGTGGAGCTTCCCCTTCCGGAGGGCGTTTTGACCCTGTATTACAAGAAGGGCGATCCCGCCGACTATCGGGAAAAGCTAAAGCGGGCGAAAGAGCTGCGCAGGGACCATGCGGCGGTAGCGCTCACCCCCGAGGAGTGAGAGCGGGATAACGGACATAAGCGGTTTGGAGACAGTGAGAGATGAGTGACGAGAGATATTTGACATTCGCCCTGGGAAAGGGCAGGCTTGCCAGGAGGACCATGGAGCTTTTCGAGGAGATCGGGATCACCTGCGAGGAGATGAAGGACAAGGAATCCAGAAAGCTGATCTTTGTAAACGAAGCGATGAAGCTTCGGTTTTTCCTGGCAAAGGGACCGGACGTCCCCACCTATGTGGAGTACGGAGCCGCCGATATCGGCGTGGTGGGGCGGGACACCATCCTGGAGGAGAACCGAAACGTGTATGAGGTGCTGGACTTAGGCTACGGGAAATGCCGTATGTGCGTCTGCGGTCCCGCCTCTGCCCGCGAGCTTCTGCAGCACCACGAGCGGATCCGCGTGGCAAGCAAATATCCGGACATAGCGAGAGACTACTTTTACAACAAAAAGCATCAGACCGTGGATATCATCAAGCTGAATGGCTCCGTGGAGCTGGGCCCCTTGGTGGAGCTCTCCGACGTGATCGTCGATATCGTGGAGACCGGATCCACACTTCGGGAAAACGGTCTGGAAGTTTTGGAGGAGGTTTGCCCCTTAAGCGCCAGGATGATCGTAAATCCGGTGAGTATGCAGATGGAGAACGCCCGCATCCAGAAGCTGGTCGCGGATATCCGAAACCGGCTTGAGAACGGCTGGTAGCCCTGAGGGCAGGCCGCAAAAAAATAACGACGAGGTGACGACATGAGAATCCTAGAGTTATCCAACGAGACCAGACAGGGCCTGTTAAAGGATCTGTTAAAGAGAAGTCCCGGCAACTATACGCAGTATGAGGACACGGTCAATGAGATCATTGAAAACGTGCGAAAAAACGGGGACAGCGCCCTGTTTGAATACACCATGCGGTTCGACTGCTTTTCCCTCTCTCCGGAAAATATACGGGTGACGAGAGAGGAGATCGACGCGGCCTACCGCAGCCTGGATCCGAAGCTTGTGGAGGTGATCCGGACGTCGGCGGAAAACATCCGCGCGTTCCACACAAAGCAGCTTAGAAACAGCTGGTTTGACTACAGAGAGGACGGCGTGATTCTCGGGATGAAGATCACCCCGATCGCACGGGCCGGCGTGTATGTGCCCGGCGGCAAGGCCGCCTATCCCTCCAGCGTTCTGATGAATGTGATCCCCGCCAGGGTGGCGGGCGTGGGGGAGATCGTGATGACCACCCCTCCCGGGGCGGACGGGCGGATCAATCCGGGGACCCTGGTCGCCGCGGATATCGCCGGAGTGGACACCATCTACAGGGTGGGCGGCGCACAGGCGATCGCCGCGATGGCGTTCGGGACACAATCCATCCCCAAGACGGACAAGATCACAGGGCCGGGCAATATTTTTGTGGCGCTTGCAAAGAAGGCGGTGTACGGCCACGTGAGCATTGACTCCATCGCGGGTCCCAGCGAGATACTGGTCCTTGCGGACGAGACCGCCAATCCCCGCTACGCGGCGGCAGATCTCTTGTCCCAGGCGGAGCACGACGAGCTGGCGAGCGCGATCCTGATCACGACCTCCAGGGAGCTGGCCGAGCGGGTGTCCGAGGAGGTGGAGCGGTTTGTCGAAAAGCTTGAGAGGGCGCCCATCATTCAGAAGTCTTTGGACAACTACGGATATCTTCTGGTGGCGGAGACGATGGAGGATGCCATTGACGCGGCGAACGAGATCGCCTCGGAGCATTTGGAGATCCTGACGAAGAATCCTTTTGACATTATGACCCGCATCAAAAATGCGGGGGCGATCTTTTTGGGCGAGTACGCCTCGGAGCCCCTGGGGGATTATTTTGCGGGGCCCAACCACATCCTGCCCACCAACGGGACGGCAAAGTTTTTCTCCCCTGTGAACGTGGACGATTTTATCAAAAAGACCAGCATCATTTCCTATTCCAGGGAGGCGCTTTCCAAGGTGCACAAGGACATCGAGCTCTTCGCCCAGAGCGAGGGGCTGACCGCTCACGCAAACAGTATTCAGGTGCGTTTTGAGGAGTAGGTTCCGATTGAAAAACAGGCAGGCAACGGCGTAAAACGCTGAAAAGGAGAGGATAACATGGAGCGCAGCGCATCGATCAAACGTGCTACAAGGGAAACTGACATATCTGTCACATTGAATCTGGACGGCACCGGCAAGTCAAAGATCGCAACCGGCATCGGCTTTTTCGATCATATGCTGGAGGGCTTTTCCAGGCATGGTTTCTTTGACGTCACCTGTCAGGTCAAAGGGGATCTGCACGTGGACGGCCACCACACCGTGGAAGATACCGGAATCGTCTTGGGAACGGCGATCAAGGAGGCTCTGGGAGACAAGAGGGGCATCCGCCGGTACGGTTCTTTTCTTCTGCCCATGGACGACGCCCTGGCGCTCTGCGCGGTGGATCTGTGCGGAAGGCCCTATTTCGCCTTTGACGGGGATTTTCAGGCCCAGACGGTGGGAGAGTTCGACACGGAGCTGGTGCGGGAGTTTTTCTACGCAGTCTCCTACAGCGCCGCTATGAACCTGCACATCCGCCTGCTCGCGGGAACCAATGCGCATCACATGATAGAAGCCGTATTCAAGGCGTTTGCCAAGGCGTTGGACATGGCTTCCGCCATCGACCCCAGGGTAACGGATGTGCTGAGTACCAAGGGAAGCCTATAAACATCACATGTGTCAAAGGACAAAAAGGGAGCTTTCAAAAATGATCAAAAAATTTGTGCCCTGTATTTACTTATACCACGGAAAAGCGGTTAGAAATCTGTCTGACAGTACTGTCATAAGTGCGGATCCCGTCGCGCTGGCGGAAACCTATCGGGAAAACAACGCGGATGAACTGATCGTGTTCGACCTGTCCGCGACGGATGCGGAGCAGGAGGCCGCGCTGGACCTTATCAAGGAGATCTGCAGAGTGTCGGAGCTTGACGTGATCGGTGCCGGCAATATCAAGCGCATGGAGGACGTAAAAAAGCTCCTCTACGCAGGCTGCAAAAAGGCGATCCTCGATTACGGCAAGGAGAGCAATATCGCCGTCACGGAGGAGGTCTCCTTAAAGTTTGGCCGGGACAAGATCCTGGCCTCTTTCGAGGATCCTCAGGTTCTGGCGGATCACAGGGAGCTGGCGGACAAGTATCTGTCGGGAGGCCTTCTGTTGAATCCGCACCGGATTCCGGAGACCGAAAAGGCCACGGACCTTCCCTTTTTTGTTCAGGTGGAGCAGATCGCCTTAAACCGGCTGTTGGAGGTTCTGGCCTGCGGGCCTGTCTGCGGGGTCACCGGAAACGCCGTCAACGACAACGTGCACGAGATCCTCTCTCTGAAGGAGCTCTGCAAGGAAAACCACATTATGGTGGAATCCTTCCAGGCGGCTTACCGGTGGGAGGATTTTAAGAAAAACAGCGACGGCATGGTGCCGGTCGTGGTTCAGGATTACCGCACGCGCGAGGTTTTGATGGTGGCGTACATGAACGAGGAGGCTTACGAAAACACGCTTCGGACCGGCAAGATGACCTACTACAGCCGAAGCCGGAAGGAGTTGTGGCTTAAGGGGGAGACCAGCGGCCATTTCCAGTTTGTGAAGAGCCTGACCGCCGACTGTGACCTGGACACCATTCTGGCTTTGGTGTCCCAGGTGGGAGTCGCCTGCCACACCGGAAACAGAAGCTGCTTTTTCAACGAGATCACGAAAAAGGACTGGGAGGAGGGTTCCAATCCCCTCCAGGTGTTTGAGGAGGTCTTTGCCGTTATCAAGGACCGCAGGATCCACCCCAAGGAGGGCTCCTACACCAACTACCTCTTTGACAAGGGGATCGACAAAATTTTAAAGAAGCTTGGGGAGGAGGCGACGGAGATCGTCATCGCCGCCAAAAATCCAAACCCCAATGAGATCAAATATGAGATCAGTGATTTTCTGTATCACATGATGGTGCTGATGGCGGAGAAGGAGATCACGTGGGAGGAGATCACCACGGAGCTTGCCAACCGCTAGCGTTCGGCTGCCGGCATTTGGGGCGTAAGCCCTGCCTCCAGCCAGGCGTCCAGATCGTCCTCATAATCGGCGGAGATGGTGTCAAAGATCTGTCCGGCGGACAGACCCGCGATGTTGCCTCCGTTTTTGTCCAGCAATATCAGTCCCACCGCCAGGACCAAAGCGGCCAGCAGACGGATCTGGAAGGTGTTAAGCTCCGGCGCATCGTCGGGGAGGCCGTCCGCTGCATCCGGCATCGGGCCCTCGCCGTTTTTATAGAAATAGCTCTTTTCCGAAGTCCTGCCGTACAGGATCCTCTCGCGGTTGGACAGATCATACTGATTCCGGTTATAGCGGGAATGGATCTGTTCCACCAGCCTCAATTTCTGGTCTACCGAAAATTTACGCATGGATAACCTCTCAAAAAACTCCTTGTCTGCAACTAATATATGGGACGCCCTCCCCGGGTAGAACAAATCGGAACAAACTTTGTGCTGTGCTTTTTCGGTTTCTGTGTTATACTGTTCTTAATCGGTTATAGAAACCATGAACTAGAAAGGGGATATGCTATGAACGCGGAAAACGGCAGACAGCTGGCGGACAGGGTACTGGAGAATATCCTGCGGGTGATCGTCGGGAGAGAACAAACGGCGAGACTTCTTTTGACCGCTCTGGTGGCGGACGGCCACGTGCTTTTGGAGGACGTGCCCGGCACCGGCAAGACCAAACTTGCAAAGACGCTGGCCAAAACCCTGTCGGCGCAGTTTTCCCGCATACAGTTTACGCCGGATCTGCTTCCCAGCGACGTGACGGGAATCAATGTATTTGACGGACGGGAGAATAAATTTGTTCTGCGAAAGGGGCCTGTTTTCACCAATATTCTGCTGGCGGACGAGATCAACCGCGCCACGCCCAGAACGCAGGCGGGGCTTTTGGAGTGTATGGAGGAGCGCCAGGTGACCATAGACGGGAAAAGCTACTGCCCGGGGGATCCCTTCTTTGTCATCGCCACACAGAATCCCGTTGAAAACGCCGGAACCTTCCCCCTGCCGGAGGCGCAGATGGACCGTTTTATGATGCGCCTTTCCATGGGGCTTCCGGACAGGGCGGAGGAGCTTGCCATCCTGGAGCGCTATCTGGAGCGGGAGCCTTTGGAGGAGCTGCAAAGCGTCTTTACCCTGGAGGAACTCAAAGGTGCGCGAGAGGAGGCCGTCGGCGTCTTTGTCCATCCCTGTGTGAGGGAATACATGGTGGATATCGTGGAGGCCACCCGCTCGGCGGAGGGCGTGACGCTGGGCGTAAGCCCCAGGGGCTCTCTGGCCCTGCTTCGCTGTGCGAAGGCATACGCGTACCTTCTGGGAAGAGGGTACGTGATACCGGACGACGTGAAGGCTCTCGCCGTGCCCGTCCTGGCGCATCGGATCGTCACGGGCGGATACGGCGCAGAAAACCGGTCGACAGAGCTCGTGGAGACCATTTTAAAGAACACAAAAACACCCACAGAGGATTTCAGCGCATGATCAGAATCATCGGAATCGGACTCGCGGCCTTTCTCCTTCTGGTTCTGGAGCAGCGGCTCTATCGACGGCTGTGGAGCAAGGGCTTATATGTGACCATCCGTTTTGGCAGGGACAGCCTGTTTGAGGGAGAGGAGAGCTCCCTTTTGGAGATCGTGGAGAACCGGAAGCGGCTTCCGCTCTCCATGCTGAAGGTAAAGTTTCAGACCAGCCGCAGCCTTCTCTTTGAGACCGGAGACGGCTCCCGCACCACCGATCAGTACTACCGCAACGATGTGTTCCAGATCGGGGGCGGGGAAAAGGTCACCCGTACCCTCTCCTTCACGGGAGGGAAGCGGGGCTATTACCGCATCGACTCCTGCGATTTGGTGGCTTCGGATCTCTTTCTGACCGCCCAGATGGTGGAGACGCTTCCCGAGAGAGCGTTTGTGTACGTCTATCCGAGGCCCTTCGACAGCAGGGAATTTCGGCAGTCGCTGCAGCAGCTAAACGGGGAGGTGCTCACCCGCCGCCACCTTCTGGAGGATCCCTTTGAATACCGCGGTATTCGGGAGTACCAGCCCTTTGACGATATGCGGAGCGTCAACTGGAAGGCTACCGCAAAGACCGGCGGGCTCAAGGTCAACCAGAAAAATTACACCTCCCTAAAGGCGGTGCGGGTCTTTTTGAACCTGGAGGATACGGGGATTCTGAAAAAAACGGACTGTGTGGAGGGGAGCCTTCGGATCGCCGCAGGACTGTGCGAATATTTTCTGAGCCAGGGGATGCAGGTGTCCTGCCACGGGAACAGCCTGGATATGCTCACGGGGGAACCGCTCACCCTGGATGCGAGCGCGGGCACCGGACAGATGACCGCGGTCTATCGGGCGCTGGCAAGAACCGACACGGAGGAGATCCTTCCCTTTGTGGAGCTTTGGTCCGATAAACTTCTACATGAAGCGGAGGGCACCGTGACTTGCATCGTGTCCCCCAACCAATACGAGGATTTCGTGGAACTGCTGGAGCAGTATCAGGATGCCGGAGGAGAATACCTCTGGTTTTATCCCGTGTGGGAGAGCGGCGAGCCAAAGCTGCCCGAAAAGCTTTCTTCCCATATCAGAGTGCTCCACATCCGAGGTTAAACAGGGACCGTGTGACCGTGTGCGATGCAGACAAGATCGCGCACAGGGCATTATAGCGCCGCCGGTACTTATGCGCCGTACTCTGGCGCATTAGGTACCGCTGCGAGCGATATATAGCGAAAGCGTGCCCTGTGGCGACTTGTCTGGGAAGCACACGAAGACGTATCGTATGCAAGAAAGGAGGGCGAGCGCCATATGAACCGCAATTTCATTCTCTGTGCCCGAGAGCTCTGTGTGACACAGATGAATCACTGGACCGCATTTTCCCTTGTCCTGCTTTTGTTTGGTCTGACGCAGAATGTGTCCGAGTGTGAGGAGCCAAGCGTCTGGATCTGGCTTGCTATGAGCGCGCTTCCCTTTGCGTTCTACTTTCTGCGCCTTTACCTGCACCGTTTCCTGCTCCTCTTAGGCGGGCATCTTGTTTTGCTTGCGGTTTCCTTTGTTCTGCTTTCCCACAGGGATTCTCCGGCGAGAACGATCTATTTCCTCTCTGCCGTGCTGTATGCGGCCTACTCCATTGCCCTGCGGCTTCGGGGCGGGGAATTTCTGGACGGCAAGGTGATCATGCCGGCGGCGGTTGGGATTTTTGCCGGAGCCACTTACCTTTTGCACTATCTGGGCTGCGGAAAATGGGATTCCGCTTATCTGCTTGCCCTGATCGCCGTGTTCGGGCTTTATTTCCTGACCTGCTATCTGGAGAGCTATCTGCGCTTTTTGGTGGTGAACGACAGCAGCACCGGACATATTCCGGAGCGGGAGATCTTTGTCTCCGGCGCAAGGCTGATGATCGGTTTTGTGCTGTCGGCTATGCTCCTTTTGCTTCTGTGTTCCCACTTTGAGTGGCTGGGGGCGGTGGCGGCATTTTTGAGAGCCGCCGTCTTTTCCCTGGTCCGTCTGCTCATCGGGATCCTTCCCAGAGGCGGTCCGGATGCGCCCGCCCAGGAAGCGCCTCTTGTCCCGGGGGGCGGAGGGACGCCCCTTCCCGAGGCGGGAGAGACCGCGCTCATCTGGATCGTTCTGGAATACATCGCGCTGGCCGCCTTCTTCTGCGGACTTGTCTGGCTGGCCTTGCGCCTGATGGTCTGGCTGTTTCGCTTCGTTCGGGAACGGATGAACCGAAAGAGAAGCGGCCTTCACTCCCACACCTGGGAGCGGGTCAGGGATGTGCGGGAGAAATGTCCCTATGAGAAACCGTCCAGGAAGGCGCAGCGCCCTCTGTTTGCGCGCGCGACCCCGCGGGACCGCATCCGCAGACTGTATCGAAACCATGTGAAAGCTGCGGTCAGCGGCCTCTCCCCAAAGGATTGGGGGGAGACACCGCAGGATCCGGCCTTCCGGACGGCGAGAGAGTGGGGAAAGATTCTGGGCGAGGAGGCCGTTTCACCACTTTATGAGAAAGCCCGATACTCCGACGAGAACATCTCCGCCGAGGAGGTGCGGCTGATGAGGGAGCTTGTGTCGGGGAGACGCCCGAAAAACAGCGCTCTGCCACAGGCGGGCGGCACGGAAAGGTTACGTCATGAATGAAAAGCTTGCGTTGTCGGATGACATCCTGATGAAAATAGAAAAGCCGGAGCGCTATATCGGCCACGAGGTAAACTCTGTGGTCAAGGATAAGGCGAGGGTCCGTGTCCGCTTTGCCATGTGCTTTCCGGATGTGTACGAAATCGGCATGTCCCACTTAGGGATCCAGATCCTCTATGCGATGTTCAACGCGATGGAGGACGTATGGTGCGAGAGAGTCTACTCCCCCTGGGTGGACCTGGATGCCATAATGAGAAAGGAGCGGATCCCGCTCTTTGCGCTGGAGTCCCAGGATCCCATACGGGATTTTGATTTTCTCGGCATTACCATCCAGTACGAAATGTGCTACACCAATATTCTGCAGATCCTGGATCTGGCTCAGATACCGTTAATCGCCACGGACAGGGGAGAGGATTGCCCCATCGTCATCGGGGGAGGCCCCTGCGCCTACAATCCAGAACCGATCGCGGAGTTTTTCGACCTCTTTTACATAGGGGAGGGCGAGACCCGCTACGGCGACCTCATCGCCCTCTACAAACAGTGCCGGCAGGAAAAGGCGGGCAGGGAGGAATTTCTGCGGCGCGCCGCCCGCATCCCCGGCATGTACGTTCCCCGCTTTTACGAGGCCGCCTACCGTGAGGACGGAACGCTTTTGTCTTTCACGCCCACAGAGGAGGGCATCCCCGCCACCGTCCGAAAGGAGGCGGCGATGGACGTGACCCATGCGTGTTACCCGTCAAAGCCCGTGGTGCCGTTTATCAAGGTGACACAGGACAGGGTGGTGCTGGAAATCCAGAGAGGCTGCATCCGCGGGTGCCGTTTTTGCCAGGCGGGCCAGCTTTACCGTCCGGTGCGCGAGCGTGACGTCGCGGTCCTGAAGCGGTACGCGATGGAAATGCTGAAAAACACGGGGCACGAGGAGATCTCCCTGAGCTCTCTCAGCTCCAGCGATTACAGCAGGCTGCCGGAGCTCATCGACTTTCTCATCGAGGAGTGCGGAAAAAGGAAGATCAACATCTCCCTCCCGTCCCTCCGCATCGACGCCTTTTCCCTGGATGTGATGAGTAAGGTCCAGGATGTGAGAAAGACCAGTCTGACCTTTGCGCCGGAGGCGGGAAGCCAGAGGCTCCGCAACGTGATCAACAAGGGATTGACGGAGGAGGACATTCTCCGGGGCGCCGCCCTCGCCTTCGAGGGGGGATGGACCCGGGTGAAGCTCTACTTTATGCTGGGGCAGCCCACGGAGACAGAGGAGGATATCCGGGGGATCGCAGAGCTCTCCAACAAGATCGCCGCGGTCTTTTTCGATGTGGTCCCCAAGGAAAAGCGGACAAACGGCAGGGTCCAGATCGTCACCAGCACCTCCTTTTTTGTGCCGAAGCCCTTCACCCCCTTTCAGTGGGCCAGACAGTGCACCAAGGAGGAGTTTATCGAGAAGGCGTATTTTACCAAGCGCGCGATCTCTGAGCAGCTCAACCAAAAGAGCATCAAATACAACTGGCACGAGGCGGATGCCAGCGTGTTTGAGGGCGTTCTGGCGCGGGGGGACAGACGCGTTTCTAAGGTACTTCTGCGGCTGTACAAAAAGGGCTGCTTTTTCGACGCCTGGGGCGAATACTTTGACAACGACAAATGGGTGGAGACCTTTCGGGAGTGCGGACTTGATCCCGCGTTTTACAGCAGCCGCCAGCGCTCCCTGGACGAGCTTCTCCCCTGGGATTTTATAGACTGCGGCGTTACCAAGGAATTTTTGAAGAGAGAGTGGGAGAAGGCAATGCGAGGGGAGCTTTCCGAGAACTGTAAACAGCGCTGCCAGGGCTGCGGCGCCAGCCGGTTCGGCGGTGGCATCTGTCTGGAGGTACGCGGGGACAAGGAGGGGGAGGAAACGCTATGATGCTTCGCATTAAATTTCGCAAATACGGTCCGGTCCGCTTTATCGGCCATCTGGACGTGATGCGTTTCTTTCAAAAATTAAACCGGCGCGCGGAGCTTGACGTGGCGTACAGCGGAGGCTTCAGCCCCCATCAGATCATGTCCTTTGCGGCGCCCCTGGGAGTCGGCCTGGAGAGCAACGGGGAATATATGGATCTGCAGGTGCACTCCATCGTCTCCTGTCCGGACGTACAGAGGCGCATGAACGCGGCAAGCGTCGACGGCATTGAGGTGGCGGACGTAAAGATCCTGCCACGGGATGCGGGAAACGCTATGGCGAGCGTGGCGGCAGCCTCCTATACGGTCCGCTTCCGCGAGGGCAGAGAGCCGGACTTTTTGGGGAGCGTATCCATGGAGGAGGCGCTGGCGGACTTTATGAAACGGGATGCCATCCCGATCGTCAAGGAGACCAAAAAGAGCGTCCGTCAGGTGGATCTTAAGCCCGGTATCCATGAGCTTTTCTGGGAGGACGGAGCCCTTCACATGCTGGTGGACGCATCCAGCGGCGGAAACATAAAGCCCGCCCAGATCCTGCAGGCGCTTCTTGCGGACCATGGGGAGACGCTGAAGGAAAACGCCCTTCTCATCACCAGAGAGGACGTCTATACCGCCGTGGAGACGGACGGATCGCACCGCTTAGTCTCCCTAAACGACATCGGCATGGACGATATGGCTTACGCCGTATATCTGGATTCTTTGGAAACGGAAAACCGTCGGACGATCGACCAAAAAGGAGCAGAGGCATGAGCCGCACGATTCTGACAAACCAGACCAGGACGGAAGATGAAGCCGCCATAGAAAAAAGAGCAGGGGAGGGAAAGCTTATCTTTACCCGCTATCGGGACAGAGACTGCGCCGTTCTCCTTCGCGGAAACCGGATCCTTGCCATGCAGGCGCTCTCCTCCCGAAAAAACCGGATCGGTTCCATCTACGTCGGGAAAATCAAAACGATCCATAAAAATCTGGAGGCGTGCTTTGTGGAGATCGCGGACAGGGAGATCTGCTTTCTCCCCCTGAAGGATGCCCGATTCCCTCTGGTGTGCGGGAGAAGGTTTGCGCCGGGGAAAGACGCGCTGCGCGAGGGGGACGAGCTTTTGGTCCAGATCTGCAGGGAGGCGCAAAAGAGTAAGCAACCCACCCTGACCGCCCACATCTCCCTGGCAAACGAGGTGGCCGCCGTCAGCCTGGGGGCCTTTCGGATCGGCTATTCCGGCAAGCTCTCCGAGGAGGCAAGAGCGCGGCTCTCGGGCTGGGTGGATAAGCTGCGGCTAAAGGAGCGGGATTCCCTATTGACCATACCGCTTTTTCCGGATCCGGACGCCTACGCGCCCCGGGCCGGGCTTGTGATCCGCACCCGGGCGGAGGAGTGCACCGAGGAGGCGTTTTCCGCCGGAGTGGAGGCGCTTCTGAAAGAGTTTTCCTCCCTCTGCCAAAGAGCCGTTCACGGCACCTGCTTCTTTTGCGTCAGGGCGGCGCCCCCCGCCTTTGCGGCGGTCCTGGACAAGCTGGCGTACCCTTGGGAGTATCGGGAGATCGTGACGGACGACCCGCAGACCTTTCGGGAGCTGCAGGATCACTGCGCCCAAAGGCTTCCGGACAAGCCGGTCCGCCTGTATGAGGACCGACAGTTGTCCCTGGCAAGCCTGTATTCCCTGGACACAAAATGCAGGGAGGCATTTGACCGCGTCGTGTGGCTCAAATCGGGCGCTTATCTCGTGATCGAACCCACGGAGGCTCTCACCGTAATCGACGTCAATTCGGGCAGATACGAGGCGGGAGGAAGCCTCCTGGACAGCTCCTTTACCGTAAACAAAGAGGCGGCCGAGGAGGTGGCCCGACAGCTCCGCCTGCGAAACCTCTCCGGCATGATCGTGGTGGACTTTATCAATATGACGAGAAAAGAGGATCCCGCGAAGCTTCTGGATCTGCTAAGGAGCCTGGCAAAACAGGACCGGCAGAAGGTGAGAGTGGTGGACATGACGCCGCTTGGGCTGGTGGAGATCACGCGGAGGAAGGATGAGCCTCCCCTGAGGGAGCAATTTGAGGAAAAGGAAAGGCAGGGGACTGTGAGATGAGTATGCGGTTTCTTCACATGGAAAAGGTAAAGGACGGAAAATACCTGAAAAATTATGAGATCACCTACCAAAACAAGGCGGGAAGGGAAAAGAAGTACGAGATCGTAAGCCGCCGGGAGTTAAAGGGCGTGGAGGATCTGGGCGGGAAACCCAGCGGCGTCTCCATTGTGGCCACCTGCGGCGAAAGGCTGCTCCTTCTGCACGAGTTTCGCATGGGGGTGAACCGGACGATCTACAACCTCTGCGCCGGTATGCTGGAAGAGGGCGAGACCATCGAAGAGTGTATCGCCAGGGAGCTGTGCGAGGAAACCGGCCTGAAGGTAAAGAGGATCCGGCAGATCCTGCCGCCCTCCTTTGCGGCGGTGGCCATTTCGGACACCACCACCTACATTGCCTTTGTGGAGGCGGAGGGTGCATTTGCGGACAACACCTCCGACAACGAGGAGATATCCGCAGGATTTTACACCCGGGCGGAGGTCAAAAAGCTTCTGCAGTCAGAGCCCTTCAGCTCCAGGGCCCAGATGGCGGCCTACTTTTTTGCGGAGGGCAGGCTGTAAAATAAGAACAGAAAAGACAGATTTTTTCCGATCTGTCTTTTTTTGTGTTGACATATCTGTATATACTGTATATACTATATATATACAGTTGACTGTACAGCGGGTCATGCGCAGGATCCGCGGAATAGGAAGAACTATGAATTTATCGATCGACAACAAAAGCGGGGTGCCCATCTACAACCAGATCTACACCCAGTTAAAAAACCAAATCTTAAACGGTACGCTTCCGGAGGAGACGCCGCTTCCCTCCATACGAAATCTGGCGAAGGATCTCCAGATCAGCGTTATCACCACCAAGCGGGCGTACGACGAGCTGGAGCGGGAGGGATTTATCTACGCTATGGCCGCGAAGGGATTTTTTGTGGCTCCCAAAAACGCGGAGCTTTTGCGGGAGGAGTACCTGAAACAAATGGAAGAACATCTTGCGGAGGTCAAAAAGCTGGCGGCCGCATGCGGTCTGAACCGGCAGGACATCATAGATATGATGGATCTTTTGGACTGACCGCCCAGGAAAGGAGTAAAACATGACCGTATGGAAGGACCCTGTCTTGTCCGGCACAGACACCGTGGCCGGATTTGCCATAGAGGCGGACGGGCTTGCAAAACACTATAAAAATTTTACGCTGCAGGACATCCGTTTCCGGCTTCCCACCGGCTGTATCATGGGGGTGATCGGAGAAAACGGGGCGGGCAAGACCACGACCATGAAGCTGCTTTTGAACGCGGTGCAAAGGGACGGAGGGTGC
The DNA here is from genome assembly GCA_947631615.1 of uncultured Acetatifactor sp. Taxonomy (GTDB): domain Bacteria; phylum Bacillota; class Clostridia; order Lachnospirales; family Lachnospiraceae; genus Acetatifactor. The sequence goes on along the minus strand of CANRLX010000003.1, from coordinate 23,229 downwards.
GTGCGCGTGCTGGGAAAAGATACCGCGTCCAGCGATTTCCACGCCGTGAAGGAAAAGATCGGCGTGGTCATGGACACGGTGGGATTTCCGGAGCTGATGAACGCTAAAGAGGTGCGCCGCATCCTGAAAAACACCTATGACGAGTGGGACGACGATGCCTTTTGGGGATATCTGGAACGCTTTTCGCTTCCGGACAACAAGCGCTTCCGCAGCTTTTCCAGGGGAATGAAGACAAAATTCGGCCTGGCCTGCGCCCTTTCGCACCATCCGAGCCTTCTCCTTCTGGATGAGGTGACCAGCGGCCTGGATCCGGTGGCACGGGAGGATGTGCTGTCGATCTTTACCGACTTTACCCGGGACGAAAGCCATTCCATCCTGATTTCCTCCCACATGGTGGGCGATCTGGAGAGGATTTGTGATTATATTACTTTTTTCCACAAGGGCCAGATCCTTTTGTGCGAGGAGAAGGACCGCCTGCTGGAAGAGTACGGGCTGCTCCGGTGCGCGAGGGAGGAGCTTTCGTCCCTTGATCCCGAGGCGGTACGCGGAAGGAGAGAGACCGGCTACGGCGTCACCGCGCTGGTGCTTCGCGCGAAGCTTCCGCAGGATCTGCCGGTATCGCCGGTGTCCCTGGAGGAGCTTTTTGTCTATACCGTAAAAAATTACTGAGAACAGGAGGACATTGATTTATGAGAGGTTTGTTGATCAAGGAGTTTATCGCCATGTGGCACAAAAAAATCAACTATGTGGTTCTTTTGTGTTTTCTTTTTGGCGCCTTTACCAAATCGGAGTATACCAATCTCTTTTTTTCCGTCTTCGCGGCTGTTTGGGCCACCAATATCATCTTATCCGGCATCATCGAGGACGAGAAGAGCGGCTGGCTGGTATACTGTGATATTTTGCCCCATTCCCGGGGGCGGATCGTATCCGCCAAATATCTGATCTCCCTTTTTTCCGTCACCGTGGCCGCACTGTTTCAGTTTGCGGTCAACCTTCTTCGCGGCGCCTGCTCCGAGGCGGGGATCGATCTTTTCATCATGCTGTTTGTGGGCTATCTGATCACCGCGCTCAGCTTTCCCATTTTGTTTTGGCTGGGCGCTTCCCGGGGCATCCTGGTCTATTATGTCCTGGTGGCGCTTTTGGGAGGCAGCGCCAGCATCTTCCAGTTTTCCTTTCATGGGCTTGCCCTCGAACAGATTTCCGCCATCGACCAAGGCGTCCTGAGGCTTGGGAGCCACCTGCCTGCGGTGCTTCCCGTCCTGTTTTTCCTGCTGTTTTTGCTCGCCGTCTCCTGGGTATTCTCCATAAGGCTTTACCGAAAAAGAGAGTTGTGATATCCTATAAGTGTGACAAATGACAAAAGGGACTGCCTATACAGGCGGAAGGGAGCATGGGTGCATTTTAGGGGTATGAGGAAAAGGAAACGGTTTACGATTGCTTTGCAGAAAGGAATCCCGCAGATTTCCCTGGCGGTTGTCCTTCTGCTTGTCCTGCCTGTCTTTCTGTCCGCCTGCGGCAGAAGAGAAGAGAAGCAGGAGCCTGCGGAAACCTCCTATGTCTATGTCCCTGCGTTTACCGAGATCCTCCAGCCCCAAAACCAGAATATCTATTTCCCCCGAATCATCGGGGACTCCCTGTACTATGGGGCGATCCAGCTTCCCATAGGGGAAGGGGAGCCGATCCGACGCTTTGTAATCGAATATTCTCTGTCGGAAGACAAAATCCTGCGCAGGATGCTCACAGGAGAGGGAAACGGCGTCATTTACGACTACTTTGTTTCCGAGGACGGCTGGGTGTATGTGACGGATGCCGCCATCAACGAGGAATCCTCGGGGGCACAAACCTATGTGTTCGACGGGGAGGGAAACCTGCAGACGACGATCGATCTGCTTTCATACAACATCCGGTCTACGTCCTGGGCGCCGATGTCCGACCGACAGAGAAGGATGTATCTGCCAAACGAAGCGAGCGTGCTTCTGATCGAAGCGGACGGCACCCTCAAAGGGGAAGTCGATCTGGAGGACTGCGATTACATCTGCGACGCCGGATTTAACAGGGAACACGCCTTCTGTGTGATCTATCAAAGCAGCGAGGAGGGACATCCCCTCGTCCTGGCGCAGATTGATTTTGACGGGGCAGAGGCGCTTACGCTGGACGCCGACTTTCCTGTCCACAGCGCACAGTCCTTTCTTGTGGCCGGAGCTTCCGGATCCGACTACGATTTTGTCTTAAATGACGGAAACGCTCTTTACGGGTACCGCCTGGACACGCAGACGGCGGAAAAAATCCTTTCCTGGATGGACAGCGATCTAAACGGCCAAAACATTCTGTCCGTCTGTCCCGACGAAGGCTCCGGATTCCGGGCCGTATTCTACGATTCGGTAAACGGCTCATGGGACATTGCGGCCTTGGAAAAAAGGGAGGCGTCCACGCTTCCGCAAAAGACCGAGCTTGTGCTTGCCTCCCTCTATGTCTCCATGGATATGGAAGAGGCGGTGTCCTCCTTTAACCGGAGCAGCCAAAACTGCCATATCACGATCCGGCAGTACTGGAATCCCGACACGCAAACGCAGGATGCCATCGCCTCCCTGAATACGGATCTGGTGTCTGCAGAGTCCAGTCCGGACATCATCGATCTGTCCTTTCTCAATGCAGAGGCCCTTGCCTCCAACGGTGTGTTCGCGGATATCACCCCCTTTATGGAGCAAAGCAGCGTGCTGCACAGGGAAAATTATCCCCAAAACCTGGTGGACGGCTTTACCTATGACGGTATTTGGGTCTGCGTTCCCGGTTCCGTCACCGTGAAAACCTATATCGGCAAGGCGGCGGAGGTGGGAGAGAGAAACGGCTGGACCCTGGAGGAAATGCTGGACTGCGCGGCGGAAAACCCTGGAAAGGAACTGTATTACGACTGGCTGACCCCTTCGGCGAACACCGATTTGTCGGGGAGGAAGACTATTGCGCTGTCCAATTTTTTGACCTTTGGACAGGCAGCCTTTATCGACTGGGAGAGCGGAACGTGCCGTTTTGATTCGGAGGAGTTTCAGAAGCTTTTGCAGTTTGTTCAGGATACGACGCCCGTGGAGGCGCCGAACTTAGAGGCGGGCTACCCCAACCCGAACGCACTGTTAAACAGCGTGGAGATACGCAATGTGCACGACATTCAGCTTTTTTCCAACTATTATTGTGATGGGGAGGCGGCAGCCTTTTTGGGATATCCCACCGCAGACGGAAGCGGCGGGCATGTTTTAGTCTGCCACGAAACCTATGCCATTGCCGCAAGATCCAGCCATCCGGAGGAAGCCTGGCACTTCCTGGAGACCTATCTGGATCCCAGAAGGATCTCATTCCCCGCCACATTCCGATCCGATTTCCCCACAGACAGGGAAGCCCTTAAGCTTCAGATGGACACCGTGGAATATGTCAAGGACGGAAACGGACAATATGTCCTGGATTCCGAGGGAAAACCCTGGCCGCGTTACAGCTATGACAGCCCCAGCAGTTACAACGGATGGAGATATACCTATCATCCGGTGACCGACGAAGAAATTTCCGTCTTGCTTCGGATTCTGGACACCGCCAGGATCCGCACAGCTGTGGACGACGTTCTGTTACAGATTATAACCGAGGAGGCTTTGCCGTTCTTTCAGGGACAAAAAACAGCTGCCCAGGCGGCTTCGGCAATCCAAAACCGTGTGCAGCTGTATCTTGACGAAACTATAAATTGAAAATTATAAATTGAAAACTATGAATTGAGGAAAACGACAACGCCGGAAAATGCAAGGGAGAGTGCTCGGGGCAGAGATCCAACTATGCGCAAAACGCAGGTTTAACGAATAGTTTCCAGTAAGACATACCGATCCTTTCCCTCATTGTAATGTTCCAAGGTTGTCTGCTCGTGGTTTACATAGTATTCCGTGATGTACATGTCGGTTTCCAGAGAGCCCGCGGTCCTCTTTTTTAACACTTCCTGCAGCTTCTCTGAGGTGAGAACATATAGAAGGAATTTTCCGGCACAAGGACAGAGCCTTCTTCTTCCGCCTCCCAGAAGTAGGCGGGGCGATAGATCGTTCCCCCGTAGGATAAGCCAGCGAATCCGCCTGCGGAGAAGGAATCGCCCGGCAGAACCCGATCCGTCTCAAGATCGTACCATAACACCGCATAATTCCCCCTGGCCGATCCGCCGCATTGATAGGCCGACAGACCGTTTACCACCGGCGTGGTATACTCCTCATAATCCCGCACGTAGAAGGCGCTCTCCGAAAGCGGAAAACCGGCGTAATAATAAGGGCTCTTACTATGTAACAGAACCACCGTCCGATCGTTGTCCACCCGGTAAAAGCGAAACAAATTGCTCCCGCCCTCCGTCACATTGTGGGACCGCTTTTCGGTCTGGATCTCCAGAAACACCTTATAAAACTCCCATTCTCTGGGGGTGACCGCATTTTTCAGGATCGCTCCCTCCACCTCCAAAACAGATTCCTTCGGCTCCCCCATGCGGAGGATGGTCTCAGCGTTCCCGTAGGTACCGGCCACCAGAAGGTTGGGATCCCTCTGCACAATACGGGTATAGTCATAGCGCTCTGTGGTGAGTCTCATTCCCTCGCTGTCGAGAAAGATGATCTTGTGATCGGCGGTTTCTATCTCATAGCATCCCCCGTGTTTTGTGATGCCGCGGACTGTGGTGCCGTTGCCGCGATAGATCGTTTCCCCCTGAGGATTGTGAAGCTCGCAGACTCCGTCCTTCACCATTCCCATGGAACCGTCGTCAAACATCCATATGCGGTCATATTCCAGAGGATAGATCAGATTTCCGAATCGGTCGATCACGCCGTATCGGTTCCCCTCGCTCACAACAGTACAGTCCCTTCCCTTAAAATCCGAGATCTCACGGTACTGTGCGGGCGGGATCACCTCCTTGAGACTCAAACCGTCCAGACAGCCCTCCTTATGATCCTTTTCCACATACAAAAAGACCTCCTCCTGACAACTGTCCTCATAGATCCTATCGTAGACGCCCAGGGGAATCTTAACTTCTCCGTCCAGGCCGAGCGCTCCCTGTTCCCCGTCCTTCGCCGCAATCACCAGATCCGCCCAGGAAACGAGCCGGAGATTGTCATATTCCGCCGGAATAAGCACATTTCCCGATCGGTCGGAAAGCCCCCAGGTTCCGCCCTCCTCTTGAAAGCAAAAATATATCGCAGGGTCGGTAGGATCGGTATTATCATTATCCCCTCCGGACAGAACAGAAACGCTTTCCTTACAGAGCACTTCCTTCCACGTTCCGTCCCCGTCCGGCACAAAGCAGTGATCCATGCCGTCCTTCCTGGCGATGACTGTCCGCTCCTTTTCCTCATAGTCCAGATGCTCATAGGCGATGGGAATGACCGGCTCTCCGGATGGATCGATCAGGCCATAGCTTCCGCCCTTTCTCACAATGGCAAAGCCCTGTCGAAAATAGCCGGCGTCGTCAAAGGCGGCCTCAATCGCCACATTCCCCTCCGCATCCAGGTAGCCGTATTGTCCGTCCATGCTGAAATAGGCCCGCCCCTCCTGAAAGGAGCTGACGCTGTCACAGAACAAAAGAAACAGGACTTCCCCCGCCCTATTCATAAATCCGTAGCTCCTGCCAACGACAAAATATGCCATATCCTCCACAAAGGGCGTGGCGTAATCGTAGATAAAATCCAGCGCGACCTCCCCGTCCGCGTCGATATAGCCGTATTTTCCGTTGACGCAGACACAGGCAAGCCCCTGGTAAAAGGGAGACGCATCCTGATAGACATAGGGCGTGATCCTCTCACCGTCCTCTGTCCAATAGGTAAAGGTACCGTTGGCGCTCACAAGATAGATCCCTTCCGAATCGATCACGGAATCGATCCACGAAAGATCCGTCACAGCGATCCTTGGGGAAGCCTCTTTTGCAAGCAGCATCGCCCCCGCCGCAAGAAGCTGCTCCCCGCTCTTTGGACAAGCATCTTCCCCTGCACCGCTCTCTTCCCCCGCCACCAGTTCGTTCTCCGCCATCAGTTCGTTCTCTGCCACCAGTTCGTTCTCCGAATCCGGCGCCGGACAGAGACAGCCGGACAGGGCAAAAATCAAAACAAGCGCCGCAAAAGAGCTTCTGAAAACATATTTTTTTGACACACCACTTCTCTCCTTTCGTCAGGCAGGCTCTCATGATCTGTCAAAAAAATAACATACCGACCCATCATAACTACATAATTTTTTCATCAAAACTGCATCAAAACCATGGGAAGATTTTAATTTTTACTACTTTATTCTTCACTATAAATGTTTATTTCCTGTGCGTAATTTACACGTATGACCGGTTTGCCGGAGCCGGATTCAAGCCCTTTTTCTTTCAGGATATCCGCCGAATCATGGATCGTACCGCCTTCGATTACGTTTAAGTCCATCTTTACATTGTCAGGAAATCGATCCAAATAAACCGAAACGCTTCGGAAAGTATCGGATTCGGAACCAGTCAATGTGATATTATGGTTCAAATAATCGGCCTCCAGATCAAGATACACATAGGAATCATGAGCATGAATCAACACGTCGGAATGGATCGCATCCAAAGAAACATTTCTGAAATCGCCGTCTATCTCAATGGTATCAAATTCTTTCTGCGGTATACAAATCATAGGGGAGCCGAGAACATCGTTGTCATTTTCCGGATTTTCCATCACAAGTTCAATGTTGAGCGTTTCTCCCTCCCTGTCGCAGGAAACGGTATAGGTGTGAGCCGGATTTAAATCTCCGTTGTAAAATTCCAGGTTTTCGCTTTCACTGCGCCGGATAACAATAGCCGAGGCGCTGCCGCTTATATTTACCTGTTTACAATCTTCAGCTGAAACATCCTCATATATTTTTTCCGGTCTATCTGGGGCGGATGCGTCAGAGGTATTCCGGTTATCTATTGCACAAGCGGACAGTCCAACCATGCCCATAAGAATGGCAAGCAGAGCGATTGCCCTTTTCATAAAATGATTTCCCCCCAAACTCTACTGGTTACTTCTTTACCGATGATTCCTTCACAGGTGGTTCCTCCACAGGTGGTTCCTCCACCGCTTCTCTCTCCCTGCGCTTTTCCGCTCTCTTCTCCTGCAGGCGTTCCCTTTTGCGCTTGTATTCCGGCACATACTCATGAAATACGCCGCCCTCGTCCACCGACCCTACGGTCATATAGCTCTCCGTTCCCTGGGGAAGCGCTTTCCTTCCGAGAGCCGCGTTGACCAGCGACTTGACCGCGGCATAGAACACAGCAAAGATCGGCACTCCGACGATCATACCCAGGATGCCGAACAATCCGCCGAAGAGAGTGATGGCAAAGATCACCCAGAAACCGGTGAGCCCCGTGGAATTTCCAATGATCTTGGGGCCCAGGAAGTTTCCGTCAAACTGCTGCAGCACCAGAATAAAGAGCACGAAGTACACGCAGTTTAACGGGTGCATGGGGTCCACCACAAAGATCAAAAGCGTGCTGGGGATCGCTCCCAGGTAAGGCCCGAAAAAGGGGATGATATTGGTCACACCCACGATCACGCTGACCAGCACCGCATAGGGAGTGCCTAAGAGCGAGGTGCCGATAAAGCACAGCACTCCGATGATCGCGGAGTCCAGGATCTTGCCGCTGATAAAGCCGATAAACGTCCTGTGGGTAAACCGAAAGCTCTCAATGACCTGATTGGCCGTGGATCTGCTCAGGCAGGCATACGATATCTTTTTTGCCTGTCCCGCAAACTTCTCCTTGCTCGCCAACAGGTAGATGGAGATGATAAATCCGATGATAAAATTCCAGATCACCTTCACGCCGCCCAGCACACTCATGGAGATCGTGCGGATCAGCGTGCTCATATTGGGAAGCACCAGACCGTTCAGCCAGTTCTCCAGCTCGCTGGAATACCGGTTTACCAGCATGAGCACATTGCTTCTCAGCTCCGGATTGTCGTCAATGATCTGATTGACCCAGCGGGTCATATTGTTGATGTAGGTGTCGGAATTGTTGATGATAGTCCGGATGCTGGGCACGATCTGGGATAACATCATGGCGATCAGGACGTAGATCACGGCGAAAAAGAGGAACGCGGTGATCAGGATCCCGCCTCCCCGTATGAGGGAAGCGCGCCTCGGAGACTCCTTCACCCCGCATCGGTTACAGAGAGGGATCAGTATGCGAAACTCTATAAAGTTTAGGATCGGCGTCAAAAGATACGCCATCACAAAGCCAAACACCACCGGCATCAAAATTCCCGTGAGGACGCTCAGGTTGGCCTTGATATTGGAGACGTGGAACACCAGATAATAAAACAAAATTCCGGCGGCAATCACAAGAAACGCGGTGATCCCCCACTTGAGACAGACATGGTCAAATCGGTTTCTCCTGGGGGAGCCGCCACGCTCTTGTTCTTTTCTCCGGAGATCTTCCTGTGTCAAATCATGGTATGCTTTCATAGAGATCGATCCTCTCTTTGGTAGTCTGGTTTCCTTCTCATGATAACACACATATGCCTTGCACTACAAGAAAAACTTTTCGTAAAACCGCCGCAGTGGAACGTCAGGCAGTGCGGCTGCCGTCCTCATAGGGAGCGAGGGTCAGACGGATAAAATAGCCCTGGTCGTGCTGACAGACGGGGCAGACCGCCGGTGCGTCCGTTCCCTTATACACATAGCCGCAGTTTAAGCACATCCACTCCACTTCCACGTCGGACACAAAGAGAGTCCCCTCCTCCAGCATCTTCGCGTATCTTCCAAAGCGGTCCCCGTGCGTCTTCTCAATCTCTGCGATGTGGAAAAAGGAGGCCGCGATGCGATGAAACCCTTCTTCCTTCGCCTTTTCGCCAAACGCCCGATACACCGGATCGTGCTCCTCATATTCATTGTGCTGGGCCAGCCTCAAGAGATCTGCCGTCTGGTCGGAGATGTCCACCGGATACGCGCCGTCCACGGCGATATTCTCCCCCGCAAGCTCCTTTAAATGGTTGTAGAAGATCTCCGCGTGTTCCTTCTCCTGGGATGCCGTGAAGGCAAAGATCGCGCTGATCACGTGGAGCTTCTCCTTCTTTGCCTGGGCTGCGGCAAAGGTATAGCGGTTACGCGCCTGGCTCTCCCCCGCAAACGCCCTCATCAGATTGTCTTTCGTCTCACTGTCCTGAAATGCAACTGCCATAGTTCTCTCCTATCTGCGCGCCAAACGGCGGCTGTTTTTTTCGGTAAGAGTATATCCCGTTTTTTGGAAAATATAACCATGGAGCTTTCTCCCCGTGAAAATACAATGGCTTTTTGATCTGGCACATGCTATAATCAGGTTGGTATCATCGGATTGGTATTATCGGATTGGTATCATTGGGATGGTATCATCAGGTTGGAAAGGCAGGTAATCGTTTTGGCAGTGATCAAACCGGACAATTATCACGACGAGCAAAATCGTCAGAACATTCTGAAACTGCGTGCGGTGTTAGACACGCTCCCTCCGTTCTGCAAGACCTTTTTCCGCGGAATCGAGGAGTACACATCCACCCGCACCAGACTCGCGTACGCCTATGATATCCGGCTGTTTTTCGAGTTTCTGCACGAGGAGAACAGCGTTTTGGCAAAGACGGATATCAAGGACTACCCCATCTCGGTTCTGGATCAGGTGACCCGTCTGGACATCCAGGAGTACCTGGCGTATGTCTCCCTGTACCAGAAGGACGGAAAGGACATCACCAACGACGAGCGCGGCAAGGCAAGGAAGCTGTCCGCCCTCAGAAGCTTCTACAATTATTTCTATGAAAATGAGCTGATCGAAAAGAATCCGGCCGCCCTGGTGCCCCTTCCCAAGCGCCACGAGAAGGCGATCATCCGCCTGGAGCCCAACGAGGTGGCGATCCTTCTGGATCAGGTGGAGGATGGCTCCAAGCTTACCAAGAAAGAACTGGAATACCATAAAAAGACCAAGGTGCGCGATGTGGCGCTGCTCACGCTTCTCCTTGGCACCGGCATCCGCGTCTCCGAATGTGTGGGACTGGATATCTCCGATGTGGATTTTGACGTAAACGGTATTAAGATCCGCAGAAAGGGCGGATATGAAGCCGTAGTCTATTTCGGCGAGGAAGTGGAGACGGCCCTTTTGGACTATCTCGAGGAAAGGGAGCGGATCCTCCCGATGGAGGGCCACGAGAACGCGCTTTTTTTATCGCTGCAGAACCGCCGTATCGCCGTGCGCTCCGTGGAAAATCTGGTAAAAAAATATGCCTCCCGGGTGACCACACTGAAAAAGATCACCCCCCACAAGCTGCGGAGCACCTACGGCACAACGCTCTATCAGGAGACGGGAGACATCTATCTGGTGGCGGATGTGCTGGGACACAAGGATGTCAACACCACCCGCAGGCACTACGCGGCCCAGGAGGACGCAAGGCGCCGCAGAGCCGCAAATGCGGTCCACTTAAGAGAGAATCCCAAGGGCGGAGAATGAGCTGCCTATCTGCCTATCGTGGATCGCACTGCCCATCGCCGATCGCGCCTGCCTATCTATCTGCTTATCTATTGTCGAGTCGTCAACATTGCTGCGTCAATCGCCCCTTGAAGTCTGTCGAGGGCTTCCCTCAGAACGCTTCTGCTGGTGGCGATATTGATCCTCTCAAACCCCTGTCCGGCCTTGCCGAAAATCGCTCCGCTGTCCAGCCACAGTTTTGCCCTGTTGACGATCAGATCCTCCAGGGCGTCCCCGCTCAGTCCAAGCCCCCTGAAATCCAGCCAGGCCAAGTAGGTTCCCTCGGGCTCGATCAGCGCGATCTGGGGGAGATGTTGGTTGAGGTATTCTCTCAAAAAGTCGATGTTGGACCGCAGGTATTTCTTTAACGCTTCATACCACTCCTCCCCCTCGGTATAGGCCGCTTCACAGGCCGCAAGCCCCAGAGCGTTTAGCTGGCTGTATCCGGCAGCGGCGATCTGCTTTTGAAAGGCCCTTCTCAGCTTCCCGCTGGGAATTATGATATTGGAGATCTGAAGCCCCGCGAGATTAAATGTCTTGGCCGGAGAAGTACAGGTGATACAGAGATTCTCAAGCCCTGGATCCACCGTGAGAAACGGCGTGTGCACGTGGCCCTCATACACAAAATCCTCGTGGATCTCGTCGCTTACCGTGATCACCTGATGTCTGAGACAGATCGCCGCGATCTCCGCAAGCTCCCGCTTCGTCCAGACTCTTCCGACCGGATTGTGGGGACTGCACAGGAAAAAAAGCTTCACCCTGTTTTCCGTGATCTTTCTCTCCAGATCCTCCAAATCCATCCGATATCTTCCGTCGTCCCCCAAGACCAGATCGCTGCTTATCACCCGTCTGTTGTTATCCCGTATCACCTCGGTAAAGGGATAGTACACCGGCTGCTGGATCAAAACGGCATCCCCTTCGTCCGTGTAAGCCTTGACCGCCATCGCAAGCGCAAACACCACTCCCGGAGTCTTTACCAGCCATTCCTGTCGGATATTCAGGCTATGATGCCTCGACAGCCAGCCGGAAACCGCCTCAAAATAGCGATCCCCCGACTCCGTATAGCCAAAAATCCCATGTTCCACCTTGCGCTGCAAGGCATCCAGCACTCGGCTCGACGTCTTAAAGTCCATATCCGCCACCCAGAGCGGCAGCACATCCGCCGGACGGCCGCGCCTCACCGCAAAGTCATACTTTAAACAGTCCGTTCCCCTTCTGTCAATGACCGCATCAAAATTCAGGTTTCTCTCTTCCATTGTCATCCTCCGTCCGTCTATCCTGCAAAAGAGTCAAACGCCTGCTTCAGATCCGCAATGAGGTCGCCCTTGTCCTCGATGCCGGCGGACAGGCGAAGCACGGAATCCGTGATCCCATTGGCGAGTCTCACCTCCTCCGGAACGTCCGCGTGGGTCTGTGTGACCGGATAGGTGATCAGGGTCTCCACTCCCCCGAGGCTCTCCGCAAAAGGAATCAGTCTGGTGGTTTTCAGAATGTGCAGAGCAAGCCCGCGGCTCTCTACCTCAAAGGTAATCATGGAACCGAATCCCCGTGCCTGTCCCTTGCAGATCTCATAGTCTTTTGTCCCCGGGATCCCCGGATAATACACTTTCCGGACCCGCTTTTCCCCCTGCAGGAAATCTACGATTGCAAGCGCGTTTTCCTGGGCCCTCTCCATGCGGAGGGGCAGAGTCTTAATGCCCCGCAGGATCAGCCAGCTGTCCATGGGAGCCAGGCCGGATCCCACGGTCTTAATGATAAAGCGCATCCTGGCCGAGATGTCTTCGGAATTTGTCACTACAAATCCGGCCAGCGTGTCGTTATGTCCTCCCAGAAATTTCGTCCCGCTGTGAACGACCACATCCGCTCCAAGCGCGAGGGGATTCTGGAAATAGGGAGACAAAAAGGTGTTGTCCACGATCAGCAGAAGCCCATGACGCTTTGCGATCTCCGACATTTTCCGTATATCCACCACGTTCATCATCGGATTCGTGGGAGTCTCGATAAAGATCGCCCTTGTGTTCTCCCGCACATAACTCTCCACATCCTCCTTGCTGCAGTCAATGTGGGAGAACTGAATACCGTTTTTCTCACTGATGTTTCGGAACAGACGGATGCTCCCGCCGTAGAGATCCGCGTCGGTGATCAGATGATCCCCCGGCTGAAAGAGCTCCATGAGAGCGGTGATCGCGGCCATACCGCTGGAGAACGCCAGCGCATCCAGACCGTTTTCCAGGGATGCCACGACCCTTTCCAACTGCTGTCTGGTCGGATTCTGAAGCCTTGAGTAATCAAAACCGGTGCTTCTGCCGACCTCGGGGTGAACAAACGTCGCGGACTGGTAAATAGGGACGCTGATCGCTCCAAAAACATCCTCGGAAAAGGGTTGCTTTTTTCCGTAAATACACTTAGTAGCAAATTGAAGCTCCATGATGTCATCCGCCTTTCTTTTCTCAACGATACCTTTTTGCCTTATTTTATCCTTTTCCTATTGGTAAAGTATGTTTTAATGTATCATATCACCATTTCGGAAAAAATACAATAGAAACTTTACAAAAATTGTATTCGTCGCCGGAGCCTCCGATTTCTGTCCCGCAATTCCTGTTCTATCTTGCTCTAAGAAATCGACGCTTTCCCCGTCCTCGTTCCCCTTTGCTCCCTACACCACTGAAAAATGCAAAAATAAAGAACGCCGGCGGGCCGTCCCGCGGTAGCCCACCGCGCGGCTCAGTCATGAGAGGTGAAAAAGCCCTGTCCCGTATCCGTATTGAAAAGGCCGTAGCAGGAGAGCGTCTGCAAGGTTCCCGCCCTCCATAGATACTTGTCCGGCCACCAGTACCTGGATTCCTCATTCAGCTCCTCCGCCGGCGTTTCGGGCACATAAAGGGTGAAGTCCTCCCCGTCCAAAAGGCCGTAGGGCTCCGCCAAGATATAGCGGATCCCATCCTCGATCCACTCCCTTCCCGGTTCCTCATAGTCCAGCACTTCCAGCTTCATGGAATAGGCATGGTCCGTCAGCTTCGTCATTCCTCCGAAGCGGCCCGTAAACCAGCAAACATAGGAGGTGCCCCGGGGATAATCCGGCTCCGCATCGTTCTCGCCGTTCTCATAAACGCCCTCAAAGGAGCCGTCCGGGTACAGCGTCAGCGATGTGCCCCATCCGCCCGCGCCGCTGGCGAACAAAAACGCCAGGGGCTGTCCGTCGGCAAAGGGCACGCTGACGTTCTCTGAAACCGCTTCCTCTCCATAGATTTCTGTAGACAAATTCTCTGAAGGGACTTCTTCCGTTTGTCCTTCCGTGGCAGACGTTTCTTTTTCTGTTTCGTCGTTTTCTGGTAAAGTTGGTTCTTGTGTCTGGGCGAATGTCTGCGTCTGTGATGGTTGCTCACTGTTCACGTTGGGCGAACACGCCACAAGGGAAAACATAAGACAAGTCATAAGAAAAAAGTTGCTCTTTTTTTTCATGATAATAGGTTCCCTTTCGTTAGTAGATTCATCAAAAATGCTTAGCTTTTTGACTCCATCACATTATATTCCCGGTGGACTGGATTTTCAATACTGTTTGAGCACGTCTCATATATGATAGTATCAATAATCTATCCATGCAGAACAGAAAACTCTCCGACGATTTTGCGTCCTCGTCAGAGCAATTCTATCATATTTGCCTTGCTCGGAATAGCGCGGGGCGGCTGTCTGTATCAGTTTTGGTTGTTGTGCTTCTTTACCGTACATGAGCATTATTCTATCTCCTAAATCCTATCTGCAATTCCTGACTCGAGCTCTCAGCCCACAAACTCCTCCGAGTAATAGGGAACCACGATATGCTGTCCGGCTTTAACCGCCGCCTCCTCGTCCAGGTGATTGATATGGATCACCTCCTCCAGGTAATCGCTTTTGCTCTCGTAATGCCCGTAGTCAATGTAGCGGTCGGCAATATCCCATAGATTCTCGCCGCTCTGAACGGTAATATTCGTATAGTATTTAAAGCGCATCCCGTCTTCGCCGGTGTTAGCGCTGGTGACAATGGCATGATAAAAGACAGTGCAGGTGAGAATCAGGCAGAGAGTCGCCGCAAAAGAGAACACTCTGCGTCTCAGCTCGCCCTGTCTGCGGCGTTTCCGCCTGTAGGCGCGCAGCTCTCTGTCGGTCATATAATAAATGCTCTTCTGACAACCCCTTCTCTCTTCTCTCATAACTTCCTCCTGCCCTCCGCAGACCGAAATGTCTGTTCGGAAAATATGTTCGGAACATTTGTTCTGATTCGTATTATATCGAACATATTTTCTTTTGTCAATACAAAAATCGAACATATTTTTGGAATATATGTTTGCTTTTTTGTTGGGGGAGTGGTATACTAAGGATATGAAAGCTACAGGAGGTAATCGAAATGGGTTACGGTAAGATTTCCAACAAGCAACAGGAGATTTTGGATTATATCAAGGATGAGATCCTGCAGAAGGGGTATCCTCCCACAGTGCGCGAGATCTGCGAGCGGGTCAACCTAAAGTCCACTTCCTCCGTCCACTCCCATCTGGAGACCCTGGAGAAGAACGGCTACATCCGAAGGGATCCCACCAAGCCCCGCGCCATTGAGATTTGTGACGACAGCTTCCAGATGGTGCGCACGGAGATGGTAAGCCTCCCCGTAATCGGAAACGTGGCCGCCGGCCAGCCGATTCTGGCGGAGGAGAACATCGAGGAATACTTTCCGGTTCCCGCCGACCTGGTTCCCAAAGGGGAGTCCTTCATTCTGAACGTGCGCGGCGACTCCATGATCAACGCCGGTATCTTTAACGGGGACCGCGTTTTTGTCAACTCCTGCTCCACCGCCAGCAACGGACAGATCGTGGTGGCTCTGATCGATGATTCCGCCACGGTAAAGACTTTCTATAAGGAGAACGGCCGTATTCGCCTGCAGCCGGAAAACGATACGATGGATCCCATTATCGTGGACGACTGCCAGATCCTTGGGACCGTGTTCGGTGTCTTTCGGTTCTATCGGTAATTTTTATATTGGTATTTATCTGATTGGTAATTTATCTCAATGATAATTTATCTCAATGTGAATTTATTTTATTGATAATTTATTTCAATGATAATTTATCTCAACGAGAATTTATTTTATTGATAATTTGTCTTTTTGATAATTTGTCGTATCAATAATTTTGTCCCTTTTCGGAATTGTGGGGCTGTCCAGGGATTTTGAAGCTGATATTTATGCAGAGGTGATTTATTATGTTAAAAAAAATAAATCCTATTTTGAACATAGTGATTGGCACATGTATCGGCATTTTTATTGGATATGGAATATCTGTATTTTGGGATTATAAGACTCATCCTGATTTATACGTTGTACGGTCGGCTCCATGGTACACAGGCATTTTGCTTTATGGAATAGTCACGGCTGTTGTTTTGGCCGTGCTCATTATGATAAAACTTTTGATTCGTCTTTTGATTCGTCTCAGGCATTAGGAACACTTCCATACCTTGTCAGCTTTCGGGCAGACACGCCTTCACAAACGCCTGGAACACCTTCAACGCATCCCCGTCCTTCTGGTAGATCAGTTCCGGATGCCACTGAAGGGCCCAGACGAACCTTTTGTCCTTCCGGCACAGCGCCTCCACAAGACCGTCCTCCGCCACCGCCATAATCTGCAGGCCTTCTCCCACGCGCTTCACGCCCTGGTGGTGATAGCTGTTCACTCTGAGCGACTCCTTACCCAGCGTCCGGTACAGCGGACTGTCCCGCCGGATCTCCACCCCGTGAACGGTCCGGTCATAGGGAGCCGTCATGTGGTGCTCCACTCCGCTTTTCTCCGGAAATTCCTGCGCAAGATCCTGATACAGGCTTCCCCCGTGCAGCACATTCAATAGCTGGATTCCCCGACAGATCCCGAGAATCGGCTTGTCCTGCCCGCAGGCGATCTCGTAGATCCTTTGTTCCAGCAGATCCCTCTCCTCACAGGGCGCGCCGCAGCAGCTTCGCGGCTTCTCCCCATAGAGCGCAGGATTCACGTCCTGGCCTCCCGTAAAGAGATATCCGTCCAGCATCGCATCCGTCTGGTGAAGCTCCTCCACGGAAGCGTGAAGCGGCAGTATGACCGGTATCGCGCCCGCCTCCGCCAGGCCGTCCAGATACCCGGGCAGCATCCAAAGGCTCTCCCTCTTTTCATCGTACAAGGGGATCACCCCTATTACAGGCTTTCTCATCGCAGGATTTCTCAACGTAGGATATCCTCCCTTCCTCCCAAAAATAAAAAATGATTCATTCCCATCCATAACTGAGGACAGGTCTACGGCAAACTGAGTATTATGTATGAAATATGTTTACCAGAATAAGATGTTATATAAAATAAATGGCTGGAAACTCATCAGGGAGCCTTCAGCCATCATTACCATAGAAGATCAGTATTTACACACTCAGCCTATTTCCAGCATTAAAGCACACTCACAAAAAGGAACCACTTTATAATTGCACAAATTAATAATTAGATAAATCTTCATCTTCACCAAATTCATTTGACGTATATTTTAAAATAAATGTTACTTCATAGTTATCAGTTGACAATCCCATTTCTATCTTATACCTTTCCAATTCCCACACTGAATAATATGCAATCTCCCCTAGCTGCAATGCTTCAGCTTCACTGTTACAATAACTATAAAGAGAACCTTTTTTTATCCATTCATTATTCGGAGAACCATATTTTTTTGTAACATTTTCTTTAATATTATTGTAAGCAGATATGTATTGGCTATAATCAGTATGACTTTCATATATGCTATATCCAACTATATACAATTCATCAGAATTATTAAAACAATACACAAGACAAGCATCTTCGCCAGATAAATCAGTCAGATAGGTAAGGCTATTATATGAATCGTCTGTACATTCAAGCGTTTCATATCTTTTTACAGTTTCTTTATTATCTCCAAATTTAGCATTTCTTATATCGCAATCACTTCTATCTTCAACTGTTATTTTTATATTCTCTTTTTCACTTGCATTTCCGCTGTCATCAACCGCATAAACATCAATATTATATATTCCTTCTTTACTAACATCAATCTCTCCATCATATTTAATTTGACAGTTATTGCTTTTATCTGATGAAGTAGCATAATTATTTATATCAAAATCTGTGCCAGAAGCTATATATATATCGTTTTCAATAACTGTTAAAGTTGGCGGCTGTGTATCTATAACCGAAAATTTAAATGTCATTTCTTGTGTCTTTCCTCTTGTATTCCTTATCTGGAATCGAATATCATAATTTCCTATTTTATTTGTATTCAAATCGTCTTCATTTAACGCTCTAATTTCTGCAATATCTTTTGAATCATAATCAAAAAATTGAATCACATCTACTTTATCTCCTAATTCAATTTCACTTTTTGACTGTGAAATATTAAAAGAATTGCTCCCACAAGATGTAATACAAAGGAAGAAAAAACTAATTATAAATACCCCCAATACTTTTTTCATATTGTCCTCCTTGTTCTTTTCATCTAAAAAACGGTATGTTAAAAATCTCTTTTTTTGCTGTTCTGCCTGATTTGTCTCACTGATTTATCTCACTCCGGAAACCGCACCTTCATATACGCCACGATCTCCTCCACACAGCGCTCAAATCCCAGCTTCGAGCTGTCCAGACACAGATCATAGTTCCTAGCGTCCGTCCACACTCTGCCGGTGTGGTACTTATAGTACTCCGCCCGATGCTTATCCGTCTTCTGAATCAATCGCTCCAGCTCCTTCTCTGCCATATCGTGCTTTTTGGCAGCCTGCTCCAGACAAAAGTCCCGAGGGGCATGGATGAACACGCTGAGCACATTGTCGTACTCCTTCAGCACATAGTCCGCACAGCGCCCCATAATGACACAGGACTCCTCCTCCGCCAACTGGCGGATGATCTTTGCCTGATAGTTGAACAGATTGTCCGTGGACGTAAAATCATCGCTCTCCGGCGGGATCAGCTCCCCGTTGTACGCGTTCTTCGCAATGTGAAACAGCCTTGTGCTCTTCAGCTTCTCGTCCGCATTGGCAAACAGCGCCTCGCTGATGCCACTGTCGTCGCTGGCAAGCTTCATCAGCTCCTTGTCGTAATAGTGAATCCCAAGTCTTTTGGCCAGCATCTCGCCGACGGTCCTGCCGCCGCTCCCGTACTGTCTGGCAATCGTGATCACAACATTCTCCATACGCTTACTCCCATCTGCAACCTGCGTTCCTCTCATTTTAACGGCATCTGCCGCTCCTATTCCCCAAGGTAGGCTTTTTTGATCGCCTCGTTGTTCAAAAGCTCGCTTGCCTTTCCCTCCAGGGCAATGGTGCCCGTCTCCAGCACGTACGCTCTGTCCGCAATGGAGAGCGCCTTCTTTGCGTTCTGCTCCACCAAAAGCACGGTGGTGCCGCTCTTGCTGACCTTCTCTATAATATCAAATATCTCATTTACAAAGATCGGTGACAGTCCCATGGACGGCTCGTCCATCAGGATGATCTTGGGATGGGACATCAGCGCTCTGCCCATGGCAAGCATCTGCTGCTCCCCTCCGCTCAAGGTGCCCGCCATCTGGCTCTGGCGCTCCTCCAGCCTGGGGAAGCGGTCAAACACCGTTCTCAGCATCTGGTTGACCTCCTCCTTATCCCTGCGGGTATACGCGCCCATCTTCAGGTTTTGGAGCACGGACATCTGGGCAAAGACCCTTCTTCCCTCCGGCACATGCGCCATTCCCATAGAGACGATTTTATGTCCGGGGATCTTTACAATATCTTTGCCCTCAAAGACAACGCTGCCCTCCTTGGGGGCAAGCAGTCCCGATATGGTGTGCAGGATGGTAGTCTTGCCGGCGCCGTTTGCACCGATCAGAGCCACGACCTCTCCCTCGTCCACATGGAAAGAGACGCCCTTGATGGCCTGAATCATACCATAATATACTTTTAAATCCTTTACCTCCAACATTGCCATCGGTATGTCCCCCTATTCTCCCAGATACGCCTTGATGACTTCCGGGTTGTTCAGCACCTCACCGGTCTCCCCCTGGCAGAGGATCCGTCCAAAGTTCAGCACGGTGAGCTTTTCGCAGATCCCGCTGACCAGGCGCATGTCGTGCTCGATCAGGAGAATGGTCTGTTCAAAGTGCTCCCGCACAAAGCGGATGGTATCCATCAGCTCCTGCGTCTCATTGGGATTCATGCCGGCCGCCGGCTCGTCCAGCAAAAGAAGCTTCGGCTTGGTGGCAAGCGCCCTGGCGATCTCCAGCTTGCGCTGTTTGCCGTAGGGAAGGTTTGCCGCCAGCGTCTCCGCCTCGCCGTCCAGTCCGAACACCTTTAAAAGCTCCATAGCCTCCTCCGTCATTTCCCGCTCCACCCGATAATACTTGGGAAGGCGCAGGATGCCCGTCAGCGTGGAATACCCATTGTGGTTGTGCAGACCCACCTTCACATTGTCGATCACGGAGAGATCCCGAAAAAGCCGAATATTCTGGAAGGTCCTGGCGATTCCGGCCCTGTTGATGTCGATCGTCTTCTTTCCGGTGATGTTTTTTTCGTCCAGCGTGATAAAGCCCTCGCTGGGCTTGTATACGCCGGTGAGCAGGTTGAACACGGTGGTCTTGCCGGCGCCGTTTGGTCCGATCAGGCCGTATAAGCAGCCCTTCTCAATCTCCACGTGAAAATCGTCCACCGCCCTCAGTCCGCCAAAGGAAATGCTTAAGTTTTTTACCTCCAACAACGCCATCTTCCTTAAACCTCCTTCGTCTCTTTGCGTCTGCCCCGTATCCGGTACGCAAGCCGCTCCCTCCACTCGATACACTTGGGAGCCCAGTTAAAGAGCATCATCAAAATCAACACGATCGAGTAGATCAGCATACGATAGTCGTTCAGCCCGCGGAGAAGCTCGGGAAGCAGCGTCAGGATCACGGCGGCGATAATGGAGCCCCGTATGTTGCCGATGCCGCCCAGCACCACAAACACCAAAAACAGAATGGACATATTATAGCCAAAGTTTTTGGAGGTGGCCGTCAGGGTGGACAGATTGTGGGCGTACAGCACCCCCGCCACACCTGCCAGGGCCGCGGAGATGGAGAAGGCCATAATCTTATATTTTGTAATGTTGATCCCCACGGACTCCGCCGCGATGGTGTTGTCACGGATGGACATGATCGCGCGCCCGTCCCTGGAGTGGATCAGATTCAGCACAACAAACAGCGTGATCAAAAGCAGCACCGTGGCGATGGTAAAGTTGGCGTCCTTGGGCGTACCGGTGATCCCCTGGGCGCCGTTGATGATGGTCCTGCCGTTTTCGGACAGATGCAGCTCCATAGCGTTCTTCATGGAAAAGTGGAGCCCGTTCTCATCCACTCCCACATACATGGCGTTGACCAGGTTCTTGATGATCTCGCCGAAGGCCAGCGTCACGATCGCCAGGTAGTCCCCCTTCAGGCGCAGAACCGGAATACCGATCAGGATGCCGAAGATCCCCGCGCAGGCCGCGCCGATCAAAATGGCAAGGAAGAATCGAAGCCCCGCGGGAAAGGAGGTGCCCTTCAGACAGCTGGAAAAGAACGCGCTGGAAAAGGCCCCGATACACATGAAGCCCGCATGACCCAGGCTCAGCTCCCCCAGGATGCCCACTGTCAGATTCAAAGACACCGCCAGGATGGCGTAGGTGCAGAGCGGAACCAGCATCCCCTTAAGCAGATTGTTGATGTTCCCCGTGCCGATCAGGATCTGGACGATCACATAAACGACCGCCACCATGCCGTAGGTGATCAGGCTGCTCCTTACATTTTTGGATAGTTTCTTGGATAACTTCTTTTGCTTCATCGCTGCTCTCCTCCCCTCTCGGTCACACCTTCTCCTGAATGTTTTTGCCCAGCAGACCGGTGGGCTTCACCAGGAGCACCACGATCAGCACGGCAAACACGATGGCGTCCGAAAGCTGTGCGGAAATGTAGGCCTTGGTCAGATTTTCAATGACTCCCAGGAGGATGCCTCCGATGAAGGCTCCGGGAATGGAACCGATCCCGCCGAACACCGCCGCCACAAACGCCTTGATGCCGGGCATGGAGCCGGTGTAGGGCGTCAGGGACGGGTACGCGGAGCACAAGAGCACGCCGGCCACTGCCGCCAGGGCAGAGCCAATGGCAAAGGTCAGGGTGATGGTGGCGTTCGCGTTGATCCCCATGAGCTGCGCCGCACCCTTGTCCTCAGACACCGCCAGCATAGCCTGTCCGGCCTTTGTCTTGTTGATAAAGAGCATCAGCGCCGCCATAATGACAATGCAGACGAGGATGGTCACAATGGTCTCGCCGGAGATCGTGATCCTGCCTCCAAAGAATTTGACGGAATCCAGAGGTACAACGGAGGTGAAGGACTTCATGTTGGATCCGAAGATCAACAGCGCCACATTCTGTAAAAAGTAGCTCACACCGATGGCGGTGATCAACACTGCCAGAGGCGAGGACGCCTTTCGCAGAGGCTTGTAGGCCACCTTCTCGATCACCATTCCCAAAACGGTGCACAGCACCACCGCCACCAGAACGCCGAGAACCGGTGAGAGCCCAAAGGTGCTGCACACGGTGTAGGTGGCAAAGGCCCCCACCATGATAACGTCTCCGTGGGCAAAATTCAGCATCTTGGCGATGCCGTACACCATCGTATAGCCGAGAGCGATCAGCGCGTACACACTTCCCAGACTGATACCATTGATCAAAAACGTTAAAAAGCTCATAAGTACCTCCGTTCGTACCGTTCCTAAAAATTTGCTTCACAATTAAATATAAGTATACCAGAATACAATCTAACTAGCAAGCAAAAAGAATAGGGAAAAAAGACAAGGGCCGCCTTAGAGTCTAAGGCAACCCTCGTCGGTCTCTCATATCCTGTTTTTGTTACATTGCGGTGTAGGCGCCGTCCACAATCTTGACAGCCTTGGGAGCCTTGGAGGGCTCGCCTGCCTCGTTCCAGGTCATTCCCTCGCCGGTCAGACCGTCCAGGGAGATCTGGGTCATAGCGCTCTTCAAAGCCTCGCAGAGATCGGAAACGCTCATGTCAGGAGTGGCGTTGGAAGCCTCCAGGGCAGCCTTGATAGCGTACACGCAGTCATAGCCGTCTGCGGCAAACTGGTTGGGTGTTTCGCCGTAAGCATCCTCATATGCCTTCACGAAGCTCTGGGTCTTCTCGTCCTCTGCATCTGCTGCGAAGGGGGTCAGAAGCATAACGCCCTCTGCCAGGGAGGTGTCGAAGTTCTCCACGGTAAGGATACCGTCCATGCCGTCACAACTGAAGAAAGAGGGATGATATCCTGCGGCGTCGGACTGGGTCAGGATCCTGGAAGCATCCTCATAATACATGGGAAGGAATACCAGATCTGCGCCGGCCTCCTGTGCCTTCTGGATCTGTACGGAGAAATCCTGGTTGGTGTCAGCGGTGTACTCCAGCTGAGCGACTACCTCGAAGGACTGGCTCTCTGCGCCCTTCAGGAAGCTGTCGCGGATACCGGTGGAATACACGTTGGAGGTATCGCAGATAATCGCTACCTTGGTAGCCAGGTTGTTCTCACCGATGTACTGTGCGCTGGCTGCGCCCTGATCCGGATCGGAGAAGCACAGACGGAAATTGTTGTCATACTGTGCACAGTCAACTGCGGAGCCGGAGGGGGTCAGCTGGAACATATTGTCCTCCTTGGTCACCTCGGTCACCGCGATACAGGGAGTGCTGGTGACAGCGCCCAGGATCATCTGTG